>NZ_BCBG01000013.1:0-165401 GCF_001320485.1 Pseudomonas sp. NBRC 111130 | reverse complement strand
GCCCTTCGGCGTAGTCGGCAACTGCCGGCCAAAAGCGACCAGTCTATCGGCCGGTATTTTTTGAGCATCCGAGGCGAATGTGGCCGATGCCAGACCGTTATGCCGACGCGACCTCTTTTGGCGTAAATGTATCTCGCGCTACGTTACCGATGGCATTGGTCGTGTAAGCATCGAAACTTCCTCCAATCAAGCCACCGAGCAGGGGCACGGCTTTACCGAGATTGATCACCCCTTTTTCACCAAATTTGGTGAACAGCTTGAAGCCTACCTTTTTGTTTATCTCTATCAGCGTCTTGCCGGAAATCGACTTCACCGCATTCATTGCCAGCTTGTTGCCGACGACAATGCCGATGTCTTTCAGCAGTTCTTTAGCCGAGTTGGCTGTGAGACAGGCGAAAACCAAGGCCTTTACCTTGTCATCCTTGACATCGTAGCCACCCAGGTGAGCGATGGCGGCGATCATGCGAATTTGTACGAAAAGCACACTCGTGATGTTGGCGGGCAACGCGACGGGGAGTGTAATCAAACCGCCCAGGCCGGTAATGAAGCCTGAAGTGGCCGATTTGGTGTTTTGCCAGCGAATCAGGGAGTTAGCTTGATCGTAGGCAGAGCCTTCCTCCTTGGCGTAGCTGGCTGCGAGCTCCTCGGCGGAATCAAGACCGGAGAATCCATTTACGGATCGCTCGTATGCCCAGTCGAGCACTTGCATTATCTTTTCTTGACTTACCAGTTCCATCATCAGTCTCGTCATATGAATGATGGCCACATGATGCCATAGCCATACGGCTATCTGCTTACCTGGCATTGAACAAATTGCCTTTCCTCCGCGATGGCCGGCTTTCGACCCGTTGCTGCCGGTGAGCCGAACAGCAATCTTTGTGGGAGCGGGCGCGCCCGCGAAGAATCAAACGCGGAGACTGGCACCGGCTGCGCCGGTGTTCGCGGGCACGCCCGCTCCCACAGAGTGCGCGTCGCGCTCACGAAACCCGTTATTTAGCGACTGCTATGGGTCGGAAGCGGCCGTAACCGGCAGTCCTCTTTCCGGTCAGTCGCTCTGAGTCTGAATGCCAGCTGGTGCATACCAGGGCGCAGCGGAATCGACATGTAAGTGTTTATGCTTCTTCGGCAGGAACGGCGTATCAAGGGTGCCCAGCGCTATGGAAATCCAATCGGTATATTCACCTTTAGAACGTGACCAGAATAAGGTTGAGCCGCACTCCATACAAAATTCGCGCGCTACCGTCGGCGAAGAAGCATAGGTCTTGATGTAATTGGCGCCGCGGAGCACGCGCAGCTTGCTGCGCTGAATGCTTCCGTAGGATCCGAATGCGGCTCCATGACCTTTGCGGCACTGGCTGCAATGGCAATGACTCACTGCCTGGGGCGGGTCGACTAGCTCGAAACTGACTGCTGAGCACAAGCAGCTTCCTCGGTATGGCTTTGTCATTGTTGCTTCCGTGCAAATGACGCCAGCGTAACTGCTCCCGATGAGCTGGTCGAGCGGTTCTAAGACAACCGTCATAACGACCGCTTCGGGTCGATGGCTGCCGTTGGCGAGTGGCAGCTTTCGACCCAGACGACGTTGCGTCTGACAGCTGACTTTGTGGAAGCGGGTTCACCCGCGAACACCAGCAAAGCCGGTGCCATCCACCGCGTCGCCTGCTTCACCACGACACCATTGAGCACAAGATCGAGGACATCGTCGAGCAGATCGCCGAGCTCGGGCCAAGCGCAAGGTGCTGGTGCAACAGCATCCATCGAATGAGCCAGGAAACGGTGATGGCAAAGTGATGCAGGCCCCTCGGGAGTGAACCAACTTTCCGGCTCCACTATGGACAGTGAGTCGGAACCATGGAACCAACCTTCACCCCGCAATTCCTCCTTGCAGCGGCGCAGGACACTGCGTCGCTACCCACCTTCAGCAGTTCTGCCACGCACACGGCGGCCCAGGACCTGGCCCACTGGCAGTTGATCGCCAGCCTGCTGTTCGATGTCGGTGCCCGCACACCCACGCCTTTTTGCACTTCCCTGACGGTCTACCACTTCAGTCGTTTTCTGCTTAGCAGCGGCCATCTGGACGCTGCCCGTTATCGGCGCGATAGCACGCGCCTGGGGTGGTGCGACCTTGATCACTACCTGTTGCACCTGCCACTGCAGCGTGGCCTGGCCTGCGCCAACGGCCTGAGGGTACGTCCTTCGGATGTGGTGTTGCTCGACCTGGCGCAACCAGCCAGGTTCAGCATGGCGGCCGGCGAAGGAATCAGCCTGATTATGCCGCGTACGGCACTGTCGTTGCTGTTGTTCGACGCTGGTCAGTTGCATGGCGTGGTGCTGCGTCGGGAGACGGCCGCGGGGATGTTGCTGGCCCGTCTGCTGTCGTCGTTGGCGGCCACCGCACCGCACCTGGGCATGGATGAAGCACTGCGTCTGGCCTTGCCGCTGCTGGGGATGGTCGCGGCTTGCCTGGCCAAGGCCATGGCTGGCCAGGCGCAGGTTCAGGTCGCAGGCCAGGCTGACCTCGGGCGCCGTGTGCGCCTGCACATCGAGCGCAATCTGCACCGTGAAGACCTCACCCCGGCGGTACTGGCCAAGGAGGTCGGCACGTCGCGTAGCCAGCTGTACCGCTCTTTCGAGCGCTTCGGCGGCGTGCGCCACTACCTGTTGCAACGCCGCCTGCGCCGCTGCCTGTTCGCCTTGTGCGACAGCACCAACGCCGATCGGCGCATCGGCGACCTGGCCTACGACCACGGCTTTGTCGACGAAACCCATTTCAGTCGCCTGTTCCGCAAGGCGTTCGGTCTCTCGCCGCGGGCTGTCCGTGCGGCGCTGAACAATGGCGGGGTCTCTGGATTCTGTTGCCTGGTGCCGGCCAAGGGCGAGCGGCCTGTGCTCGATCACTGGGTCAGGGAACTGATCCATAGCTGAGTTCGCGGCCGGATGAACCTGGGACGCCCATCCAGGTTTTCGGGACGCCGGTACCGGGACGGCGCGTGTCCCTGGCCATAACCTGAGCTCACCAACCACAACAGGTGTCAGCCGCTGATGGCCCGTTCCCGTGACGGCCCGCGTCCGGCACCGACAATCGACAAGGAGCGTCTGTCGTGGCGAACCATTCCCTTCATCACCTGATCCAGAGCATTGCCGGTGCCGTGGCCGAGGCCCAGGACAAGATCCAGCGCTTCCAGATGGCGACCGTGCGCCAGTACTTCGATGACGACAACCGTCCGGTCAGCGTCGATGTGCGCCTGCCGCTGCAGTCACCCGACGCCAAGGACGGCGAGGAACGCCTGGTACGGGTGCCCCTGCTATCGCTGGTCGGCTCGCGCTTGCTGACCGTCAAGGACATGCAGATCGATTTCGAGGTCGGCCTGCATGCCGATTACCGTGAACCGAGTGCGGCACAGGCCGGTGATGTCGACCCCGACTCGCCGTGGCCGACCGACACACACACGCCTTTGAACGTCGATATGGGCGTTCGCCGAAATGGTGAAAGCGGGCCAGTGGCGCGCGTCACCCTCAGAGTCGAAACCCAGCCCTCGTCCGAGGGCATGGCGCGACTGATCCACAACCTCGATAAATTGATCTAGGAGAGACATCATGTCTGACTTTGTAATGGGTAACCAATTCCGCGGCCTGCCGATGGCAGACCTGATCGGTGCCCCCCTCAGCGCCGCCTGCGACGCTCAGGTCCGCCTGGCCAATGCCACCGCGAACTTCATCAAGGTGATTGGCTTCCTGCCCCCGGCCGACCCGGCCAACGCCGGCCCCAACGATGTCGGCGACATCCGCAACGTGTCGTTCCGCTACGACCGTTCGGCACCGACCGAAGACGATCCGGCCGCCATCGAGAAAGTCGAGCTGCAGCTGCCGCTGCTCGCGGTGGTGAAGGTGCCCAATCTTGCAATCAATAAGGTGGACATCACCTTCGACATGGAGGTACGCAACTCCGAGCAGTCACGCGACACCGAAGACCGCTCCGGCAGCTTCTCCGCCGAAGCCAAGCTGGGCTGGGGACCTTTCAGCGCCAAGGTCAACGTGTCCGGTTCGGTGGCCTCGCACAAGGAGAACACCCGTTCCACCGACCAGTCGGCGAAGTACCACGTCGAGGTTCATGCCGTCGACGATGGCATGCCTGAAGGCCTGGCACGGGTGATGGACATCATCGCCCAGTCGGTCACGCCCAAGATCGCCGCGTGACGCGCGGATGTCCTGAGCGACAAGCTGGCGAGGGAGAGGCCTGATCCGCAGGCCGACGCTGAGAATCCGTTTTTCCGGAGAGGGAATGCCGTGATGTTTGATTTGACGGATGTTGGATATGTAAAGCGCATCGTGGTCGGCAGCCTCGATCCGGAAAAACTGACCCCGGAGGAGGCCGTCGAGGCCCAGGCCACATTGCTCAACCGCTGCCTTAGCGGCACGCCGCGCGGACGGGTGCTGGGCATCGAGAAGAGTTTCAAGCTGCTCAACATCGGCGAGCACCAGGTCGTGCTGCAGGCGTTGACCTACCACGTCGGTTTCGCCCGCAGGCCGTATTGGCTGACGGACGAAGCGGAGCAATCGTGATGGACAGCCTGGAACAGTTCGTGATGGCGCTGGGGGCCGAGATGCAGCGTGCGCAGCAAGCCTGCGACCGTCTATGGCCAGGCACCCAGGTGGCTTCGTTGAACGTGGTGCTGGACGCCACGGTGGAGCCGGTCGGGGAAGGTCTGGCATTGCGTGTCGGCGGTACGCCTGCACGCGGACAGGGCAGGCATGCGTTGAGCATCGAGGTGCCGGGCTATGGGAACGAGGCCATCGTCGTGCGCGTGGATGGCGAGCTGCTGGGGATCTACAGGAGGCCAGGCGATGAGCAGGCGCAATGACCGTTCGATGCTGTTGGTTCTATCCCAGGAGGAGGGCAGTGCCTTGAAATCGATCATTGATCTGCAGTCGGTTCGCAACCGCAGGATGTCCGGCCCCAGGCGACTGGTGATCGGTATCGGTGCCGGCTTGCTGGTTGCGCTAATGGCGCTGGGCCTGGTGCGTCCGGAGCTGGCGATCGCCATCGCCGAATGGGTGGGCTTGCTGTTGGCGTTCTGAACATGTGCATTCATTCAACAAGGAGAGTCGAGATGAAATCCACCCTTGCAACACTGGCCGGTGCACTGGCACTGGCGACACTTCTGCCGGCGTTCGCTGAGCAGAAATATGTAGGACAGTTCGAAACCGAGGACGAGTTCCTCGACCTGATCCTGGTCATTCCCGACGAGGGACGCGAAGGGGCAGGCCGACTGCGCATCGATACCTGGTCGTGCAACCTGACGCTGGGCTCGCCATCCCCAGCAGCGGTCGCCGATGCCACTCGCTATCCCATCGTCAAGGCCGATGCCGGCAATTGCGCCGACCTGGATAAGGGCTACGTACTCGGCTGGCAAGTCGGCAAGAACCTTCAGATCCAGGTGTTCAGTCGTTACAAGAAGGACAGGTTCGGCACTCGCCTGACTCTCGTTCGCAAGTAGCGGCCAGACCCGCTCGACCCACCGCAATCCCTATCGAAACCAGCGCAAGGCAGGCATTGGCCGTCGCCGACGGGAAAGTCGTGCCTGCTGCAAGGAGGCAAGCATGTGCATCAAACAATCGGTTGGTGAAGGTGGCAACAACGACAAGGGCGATGTCCGCACCGTGCAGTTGTTGCTCAACATGAACAGCGGGCGAGGCGAATTCGTCTGTGCCCTGGTCACCGACGGACTCTGGGGGCCGGGCTCGCGCACGGCACTGAAGCGCTACCAGGAACTCCAGGGCATTGCCCAGAGCAAGACGGTCAGCGCCAACGACGACACCATCAAGGCCCTGCGGGCAGGCCTGCCATCGACGATCGGCACGGCGACCTTGTGGGCGGTGCTGATCCATGCCACCGGCGCGAAGGTCGAGGCGTTTCGACAGCCCATCCTCGATGTGTTCGCCCGTTACAAGATCGACACGCCACTGCGCCAGGCGCACTTCCTGGCGCAGATCGCCCATGAAAGCGGGTGCCTGCTGTACACCGAGGAAATCGCCAGCGGCAGCGCATATGAAGGGCGCAAGGACCTGGGCAACACCCAGTCGGGCGACGGCAAGCGCTTCAAGGGGCGTGGTCTGATCCAGCTGACCGGGCGGGCCAATTATCGCCAGTACGGCCAGGCCTGCGGGCGCGACTTCGAACTCAAGGATGCGCCCACCCTGGTCAGTACCGACCCGTTCCTGGCGGTGGATGTCGCCGGCTGGTTCTGGGACAGCCGCAAGCTCAACACCTACGCCGACAAGGACGACGTGAAGGAGGTCACCCGCCGCATCAACGGCGGCCTCAACGGCCTCGACGACCGCATCACCTACCTGACCCGCGCCAAGTGGCTGCTGGGGCTGTGACCGCTTTGCCGGGCACTCGCCCGAGCAACGCATGAATGATTCAACCCAACGAAAAGGAGCTTCACGATGAACAAGCGTATTGTCAGAAACTGCACACGCCTGGCCCTGGTCAGCCTGGTGACCCTGACCGGCATCGGTGCCGCCCAGGCCGACCCGACCTGCAGCAAGGGAATCCTGGCAGGCACCCCGCGGATCAATGCCCAGCACATCTTCTGCGGTGAGGTCAGCGCACCTGACGTTGCCAAGGGTTTCCACAGCCGTCCGGGCGGGATCAACCCCGACAGCGTCAGCAATGCACCGGCGGGGACGCATGGCGCGGGTGATGTCTACACCTTGAAGAACTTCACCATCGCCGAAGGTGCGAGAAGCGGGACGAAGAGCATCTCCACGATGTTCCCCGATCGCTGCACCGAGACCCAGGTGATCGCTGCGGTGCGCAATGCCTACGCGACCAAGGTTCAGGATGCCTCGAACAAGAGCAAGTATGTCGGCTCCTCGGGAACCGAGTGCCAGAAGGGCACACCTGCCGCTGCGTTCGATATCGTGTTCTATCTGAACGGCGATCTGATCAATACCGCCTATCCTAAACCCTGATTGCATCCACTCGTCGCCACGGGGCAGGTACCCGTGGCGACTGTTTTTCACTTTGCGACAGGAGTACGCCCCATGACCTTTTCCGATGGCTTGCAGGCATTCATCGCCGAAGAGGTGACTCGCGAAAGTATCGATACCCTGCTGGAAAAGGCAGAAGCCGTTCGCTACGGATCGGCCGACGTTACCTACAGTGGCAACGCCTTCCTGGTGACCTTCGTGGCGGACACCGCCGTGCTGCGCCACCACCACGTGGCGGACTGGCCGGAAGTACGGGTGCCGCTGGCCGAGTTCATCCAGCGCTTGCGCGCCTGGGCCGAGTGAGGTGATGCAAAAGCGTTTTATGCGATGATGGCCAGCCGCCTTTAGCCAGGACGCGCCAGGCGCCTACTTATGTGGCGGGAAAGAGGGTCTACAGCCGAGAAGGGGTACCCGGACATTCGCCTATCCGAGATAGAAGCCTGTTATAGACGCAGACAGACCTAGTGCGGACATGGCATCGTCCACACTGGTCTTCTCTTCATAGGGGTACTGAGACGAAATCATTAAACTCGCTTTCACGAGTTTCGGCCGCCAGCAGATGTGCGTAAATGTCCCCTTTGGGTCGTAAGTGGACAGTTAACGAAGGCTACTGGGTGATACCAATTTTGAATGGGTCCGTAGCTGCGACGAAGCCACGTAAGCTCCTGAACGAGCGCTGCATGGAAATACTTGAGTCATAGCTTCGCCTCGCCGCCATTCGGCGAAACGGTTAGCATTGATGGAAACAAGGCAGGCCATGAAGGTCTACCAGGCAGAAGCCTCGGATAGGCTCAAACCTTGCTGTGCATTGTGGGGGGCAGGAACATGCCGGAACGTGAAAGAAGGTACCGTGCATATACGTTGCTTCGCGAACTCGATTCGCTTGTTTCATCAACGATGAACCAGGTGGCATATGGCCGTCTCGGTGGGCCGGACTGGCAAGCCATGTGCGAGGCGCACCGGTGTGCATTTAAACAGTGGATTGAATTTGCCGAGTCGCTACCGAGCGCAAGCGAAGCTGGCGAGGGCCGCGAACTCCCACAAATGCCCTTGATAACTTATACAAAATTATAGTTTTGTATAAGTTATCGAAGCCGCCTGTCGTTCAAGTGTTGTTTCCGGTAAAGGGCACTTGAAAGTTATTTGATGCGCGTTACTTTGATCTCCCTATGGATCTTAAACACAAGATTAATGGAGGATTACATGCGAGTTCGTGGAAATGTGTTCTGGGATTGGGCAGACCCGACGCTGCACCACCGGACCCATGACGAAACGCTCGACGACGGCACGCACATTGATGTTCAGGTAAGGCTTTCAAGGACCGGTCAAACGCAGATGTTCATAGGCGTTTACGCACCTCAAGGCATGGCGGTTCACGAGGAGTCGTTCGCTGCCCGTCCAGGCGAATCGATGACGCGTGCGATGGCATGGGGTGTAGGAAGGGCACGAAAAATCGCAGTCGAGGGCGTGCATGCAGTGATACCGACGGTGGCTGCGGGCTAAATAGCCTCAAGGGTAGGTCCGGGCCACGGACCAACCCACCTCGTCCTCCAGCGCTTTCAATATAAGTACCGCCGCTGCGCTTCCTTCGGGTAGCTCATCCATGTGGGCGGGAAAGGGAACGCTTCTGAAAAGGCACCTGTCGTATCTCCATCAGAGGCGCATTCGAGGCGCCCAGTTGGAGAACGTGATGAGCCTTCAGTCCACCAGTCATGACCTTTACGTCCATTCCTACCTGGGTTACCAGGCATCCATATACGTACTGTGGGAGTCCAGTATTGAATTCCCCACCGGAATGTTGGTTGAAGTAGGGAAACCAGGTGCAACGGCACGAACGCTACGGGTGAGTCGGCCTTTTTCCTCTTCGACTGAAGCCATTCTGGAGGGGAAGGTCATGGCTGAACAGTACGTTCAAAGCCAAAACGGCTGAACTCCCTCTGGCGCGCCTTCTTGGCTGAAGCAGGTCCAAGCATTGCAGCTGAGGGCGTGCCGGTGGTGATATCTGCGGTAGCCGCCGGCGAGATCAGGGGTTTATATTTCGAGTCTCGCCGCGCCAAGGCTGGCAAATGAGTGAGTGCTCAATGACTAATAATTCAACAAACATGAGACCCTCCCTTCCACCTGTAGAGGACATCCTCGGCGCCCCCGGGAAATGGGTGGAGCCCCCCAATATCCGCAGAGGCGGGGAGAGTGGTGTACTTCGCGTCGAGCTGGAGGGCCTGACTTTCTACAAGAAACAGCAAGTCGGGCATGTCTATCGAAATTTGTTGCACCCGTTGGGGTACCCGACAGTTGCGCGTGAAGCTAAGGCCCTGCGTGCGGCTGCATCCTTAGGTGTTTCAACCCCATCGCTTGTCTACGCCCATGTCCGTAAACAGGA
Organism: Pseudomonas sp. NBRC 111130; assembly: GCF_001320485.1. Classification (NCBI taxonomy): domain Bacteria; kingdom Pseudomonadati; phylum Pseudomonadota; class Gammaproteobacteria; order Pseudomonadales; family Pseudomonadaceae; genus Pseudomonas; species Pseudomonas sp. NBRC 111130. The sequence goes on along the minus strand of NZ_BCBG01000013.1, from coordinate 156,025 downwards.
CGGAGAGTGGCATGCAGTGATGGTGACGGCAGCGCTGGACGGTTACCTGTCGCTGGAGGACTTCTACGCCAACCAGCTCGACCAATCACTCGGGTCCAGGCGCCACCACGAAATCCTGGAGGCATATGGCCGAGTACTCGCCAGGTTGAACGTTGGCCGTTGGCAGCACGGTTGCCTGTATCTGAAGCATGTCTTTGTCGATTTCAGCGAGCCGAGCATCAAGGTGGCCTTGCTGGATCTCGAGAAGGCCAGGCAACGTCTAACCGCGAAGCGGGCCGCCCGGCACGACTTGAGGCAGGTCAAGCGCAGGTCCGGCTGGTCGGGCGATGAATGGGATGCGTTCTGTAGAGGCTATCGGTACTCGTTCGGCCATAACGTTGAGCGGCTTCTTTGACGTTTGAAGTCAGCCGTCTCCCGTCCGAGCCTTTGCCGTGGGCATGATGTAACTGTCACCCTTCAGGCGGGTTTATACCGCAGACGAATTCATCCGAACCGAGCCGGTGCGAGCCAAATTCGACGACATAGCCATCGCCACGGCGCTGCGCCTCGGCCCTGGCGGTTTTCTGGTCGGCATAGACGTCGACGAAGTGCCAAGGGTGCAAGGCTCGCAGCACGCCCCAGCCAAGCACCCAGCCTTCTTTATCAGGGTCTGCAGGAAGATGTTTGGCAAGGCTGCGAATGCTCATGTTTATCTCCTCGACACGGGTCAGCAGGATATCGTCGCGACTGAAACAAGATAGCCTGCATGCCAGTCACGCTTCGTCCAACAACCGTCCCGGGTTGAAGAAGAACGACGCAATGATAACGGCACTGATCACGCCCATCGCGTCCGCCACCAGCAACAGGAAATCGCTGCCATCCCCCAGCAGCGTTTGCTGGTTTACAGCGAAGCTCGCACCATGCGGAAAGGCTGCAATGCTCAGCAATGCCACCGCCAGCAGGGCTGACATCAGTTTGCTGTAAGTTCGGCCAGACAGCAGCGTACAGGCCCAGAAAACAAAAATGCTGAATACGGCAAGGCCTGCGGAAGCCATGAACTGAGCGAGTATCTCCAGCCACCACAGCATGGGTTTCTCCTGAACGATGCGCCGGGTCGATACGTATGAGAATCAGGGCTTTTTGAATCGTTCCGTTGGCCTAAAGAAATAACTCGAAAGTCGAAAATCCTAAGGGTAATTGGCCATTACCTCTATAGCCAACAAGCATATCGTGCTGGCTGTGTTGCGCAGTACCATTGGGCAATGAAAACCAAAAAAGGGCGGTGTGCTTGGCCACTTTTCAAGTTCTAGAAGGGGCAGCAGGAGCGTGTCGCGTGAAGAGTTCCAGATCGGTTGCAGGCGCAGTACTGTTATCCACATCCGCTACGCTGTTCATGGCCGGGTGCGCACAGAACCCGGATGTGCGAAGTGGCCATGATTATACGTCTGGCACCACCGAGAGAAGCACGCCAGCCTATCTGGGGTGTGTCAAAGGCGAACTTCCGGTAAATGTCAAAACGTACGAAGTCGACACCGACAACTCGGTCAAGCTGTACGTTGAAAGTACCGACCCCAACAAGGCCGATGGCCTGGTGGAGCTGCACGGTACGGGAACCGACCGCCAGTTCACTGCTTACCAGCGCGACGCCTGGTACGACCATGGCAGGCTGCTCGATGCGGCGTTGATGTGCAAAAAAGCTTGAAGTGATGATCTGCAGCAGAACAAAGCCCGCACACAAGCGGGCTTTTTGCATTGGGTCGATCCCGGATAGAATGGCACACGTTTCCGCCTGGTTAATTGCAAATGCCAACCCTTCGTATTTTGTTCAGTTTCGCAGTCATTGTCAGCCTTGCCGCTTGCGCAAACCCGGGCAAGCCTACCGCCAGTAAGCTGACCTCGAAATCCCCGGAAGATTATGCCGCCTGCGTCCTGCCAAAGTGGCAGGCGCTGTCCCCTCATACCACGCAAAAGTCGATCAATCACGGTTATCGGCTGACCGCGCCCAGCGCCGTGACGTCAGACGAAGTGCTGGAAGTCGTTGAGTACCGGGAAGGTAGCCGCGCAACGTTCTACAAAGGCAGTTTCCTGTCGAGTGACAAGTTGCGCCTGGCCGCACGAGAATGTCTGGATTGACCGGCTGCCATTGGCCTCAATAGTCTGAATGGCCCACCCGGCCATTATCGAACAGCATCAATCCAGCCGGTTGGCCATCATACGCTTGTATTGCTTCACCCGGCGCAGGGTGCACCATTGTTCCAGCAGCAGGGCTCCCAGGGGAGAAGCCTTGGCCTTGGGTCTGCTGCCCTTGGCCAGCCGGCGCATCTGCAGCTTGACCAGCGCCATGTAGGCCAGGGCGGCGAATGCCTTGCGCTTCCAGCGGATCGGCGGCAGTTCGGCCGAGGCCTTGGTCTCGCCGGCTTGCCAGCGTCGGGGCAGGTTGGGGTCGACCGCCAGTGCGGTGGCGATACCGGCCATGGCCACGCCACTGGCGAGCACCTGTTCGACCACGGGCAGGCGGCGGATGCCACCGGTAACCATCACCGGCATCCGGGCGATCGCGGCGATTTCGCGGGCGAACTCGAGGAAGTAGGCCTCCCGTGCCAGGGTACGCCCGTCGCGGGCGTCGCCTTGCATGGCCGGTGCTTCGTAGCTGCCACCGGACAGCTCTACCAGGTCCACCGGCAGCTCGTTCAGCCACAGCACGACCTGGCGCGCATCGGCAGGCTCGAAGCCGCCGCGCTGGAAATCGGCGGAGTTGAGTTTGACCGCCACGCTGAAGCCGGGAGACACCACCTCGCGCACCGCCTTGACCACCTCCAGCAGCAGCCGCGCGCGGTTTTCCAGGCTGCCGCCCCAGCGGTCCTGGCGGCGGTTGGTCAGTGGCGAAAGAAACTGGCTGAGCAGGTAGCCGTGGGCGGCGTGGATCTGCACCCCGCTGAAGCCGGCTTGTTCGGCCAGTGCCGCAGTGCGGGCGAAGCGCTGAATCAACGCGGCAATTTCGCCTTCGTCCAAGGCCTTGGGCTGCGGGAACAGCTTCGACAAACCGCCCATGTCCAGCGCGACCGCCGAGGGGGCCACGGTGGGTTGGCCGAGATTGGCCTGCATCTGCCGCCCGGGGTGGTTGATCTGCATCCAGAACTGCGCGCCCTTGGCGCGACCGGCCTCGGCCCATTGGCGAAAACGTTGCAACGGTTGGCTGTCATCGAGCATCACGCCGCCCGGGCCGGTCATGGCGCTGGGGTCAACCATGACGTTACCGGTCAGCAGCAAGCCCGCGCCGCCTTCAGCCCAGGCCTGATACAGGCGCAGCAAGCGATCGGAAGGGGTCTGGTCCTGATTGGCGAGGTTTTCTTCCATGGCCGCCTTGGCCAAGCGGTTGGGGATGACACTGCCATTGGGCAATTGCAAGGGCTGGAAGGGGGACATGCGGTGTTCTCCAAGGTAGCGCCGGGCGTCGGGCGGGTTGGGTTTTGGAGAAGGCTAAGGTTAAAGTAAACCTTAAGGTCAACAGAGAATTTCACACCCTCATGAAAATTGGCGAACTGGCCCGACGCACGGGCCTCAGCGCATCACGCATCCGGTTCTATGAGGCCAGCGGCCTGATCGAGGCTCGACGCCTGGGCAACGGTTATCGGGACTACCCGGAGCAGGCGGTGAGGTCGCTGGAGATCATCACCTGCGGGCAGCAGGCAGGCTTCAGCCTGGAAGAAATGCGCAAACTGACCAGCGCAGCGGGTGACGGCACAGCCCGGCATGATCTGCTGCTGGCAAGCCTCAAGCGCAAGGTGGCTGAAATCGAAGCCATGCAGTTACGCCTGGCGCAGAATCGCGCGCAATTGCTGGCGGTGATTGCCGGCATGCAGAGCAAGCCACAGGGCATGGATTGCGATGCCAATGCCCAGCGCCTGATCGCCGGGTGGCAGGACGGCGAGGCCGGCAAGGCTGATGACGGTGCAGTTCGCTGAGAGCCGGCTTGCCGGCCCTCACTTATGACGGTCTGGGTAACTGACTACCTGGTTTGCTTGGCCATGTTCATGTTCCGGCACTGTACCTCGGCATCCGTCCTGCTCGGGTAACTGGGTTTGAGCCGCTCCTTTTCCTGATTGTCATAGATATCGAAACCGCCGCATTCGGTCGCCGCGTAGTAACGGGTGCCGATGCGGAACGACTGCTTTTCGATGGGCACCGCCGGAACGATAACGAATCTTGGTTGCATGTTTCGTGCCTCCCCAGGCAGAGTTTTAAGTATTAGTCGGGCCTTTGCTAGCCATCAAGGTGGCTCATGAAGAAAAGATTGCAGCCCCGGCCCCGGCGCTCTGTCATCGTGATCGCATCAAGGATGTGATCAAGACCGGTGGTGAGTGGGTCAGCTCGGTCGAACTGGAAAGCCTGATCAGCCAGCACCCAGCCGTCGAGGCGGTGGCGGTGGTCGGCGTGCCGGACCCGCAGTGGGGCGAGCAGCCGCTGGCCTTGCTGGTGTGCATTGAAGGCCGGCAAGTGGATGCGGCGGCACTGGCTGAACACCTGCAGCCCTTTGTCGCCAGCGGCCAGCTGAACAAGTGGGCGATTCCACGGCAGATACGCTGTGTCGGGCAAATTCCGAAAACCAGCGTAGGCAAGGTCGACAAGAAGCTGATCCGGCAGTCGCTGCTCACCGAATAACCTGCGCAAGAAAGCGAGTGCGGGAGGCGGAGCGCGACGTTAAAGTGCGCTGAAACTGGTTTGCCGTAGGGAACTCAGATGTCCAGCGCCTTTACCTTGATGCCGTCTCCGGTCGGCACCCTGACCCTGGTGGCACGCGGCGAGTGCCTCGCCGCTGTGCTGTGGGCGCAGGAGCGCCAGAACCGCGTGCGGCTTGGCCAGCTGCACCGCGATGACCGCCACCCGACGCTGCGCGAAACGGCCCGCCAGCTGGGCGAGTACTTCGCTGGCACGCGCCAGCGCTTCGAACTGGCGCTGGACTTTGCCGGTACCGAATTCCAGCGCCAGGTGTGGGCGGCCTTGCTGACCATTCCCTTTGGCCAAACCCGCAGCTACCGCGACATCGCCTGCCAGATCGGCAACCCCGGTGCCGTGCGGGCAGTGGGTGCAGCCAATGGGCGCAATCCGATCTCGATCATTGCGCCGTGTCATCGGGTGATCGGCGCCTCCGGGAGCCTGACCGGGTTTGCCGGGGGCTTGCCGGCCAAGCAGTATCTGCTGGCACTGGAAGGGCGGCAAAGCCTGGCTTTGGACCTTTGAACGACCTGCACCGGCCGCTGCGCTGGTGATCAATTCAGGCCCAGAGGTACCCCGAGCGCAATGTTGCTGGCGGTGTCCAGCAGGATCAGGCCTTCGGCCTTGTCATCCAACGCCGCCAACAGATTGCCCTGGTTGTCCCAGGCTGCCGAGCCGCCGGCCCCGATGAAGTTGTCAGCCGGCCCGACGCAGTTGGCCAGTAGCACTGGTATGCCCAAGGTGCGCGCCACCTCCGGGTAATGTTCGTTGCCTTCGCGCATGCCTTTGGCGGTCTTGGCCACGCTGACCAGGTACAGCTCGGCACCCAGCCCATGGGCCTGCGCGGCATGTTCGATGAACATCGATTCATAGCAGATGGCCGGGGCGATCTGCAGCGCCCCGGTGTCGAACACCAGTGGTTGATCGCCAGGCGTGAAGAACGGCCGTTCATCGTCATGCAGGCGCTGCTTGGCATACGTCAGGGGCGGCAGGCCTGGGCGCAGGATGGGCATGCCGATGCGAATGCCCTCTGCGGTCGGCAGTGGCAGCCCCACGGCCACGCTGATTGCCAGCTGATCGCAAAGCGCCTGCAACGGTTGGAGGCGGGCCGAGGTCACCGGCAGGGCCACCTGGCGCGCCAAGGTTGGTTCGTAACCGGTCAACGACAGTTCCGGGAACACCACCAGTTCCGCGCCCAGTGCCGCGGCTTGCTCGATACAGCGCAGATGGCGGGCGAGGTTGCCGGCCAGGTCGCCTTTGCGCGACGCCAGTTGTACGGCACACAGTTTCATGGTGGATCCCTTCCCTGGTACAGGCCGAAGGGCCGAGCATACTCCCGTCACACTCGCCTGTACCAGCAAAGGGTCGTTTCAGGACGACGAATGCGGGCCGAACCGCTGGCGGAACCAGTCATCGAGCATGGCTTTTTCCGCGTACAGGCGGTCGCTGGGCTGGCGTCGCGGAATTTTTCCGGGTGGTCGAAACGCACCTCGACCTGCGCAGGCGGGGTACCTTGTGCCATGCTGTTTAATGACAGCGCCATGAGCACGGCACAGACAAGAGCGTTACGCATGATGCACCTCCGGGGCGGGCTGCGTGTCGCTGCATTTTACGCCGGGCCGCAGCGCGCCAGCAGAGGAACATTGTAATGAGCCGGTTTCGGCGGATAGCCGCCAACAGCAAGGGTCGTGACTTGGCAGTGGGCGATATCCACGGGCATTTTCGGCGGCTTGAGCAGTGCCTGGACGCGGCAGGCTTCGACCCGGCAGTGGACCGGGTGTTCAGCGTCGGTGACCTGGTTGACCGCGGGCCGCACAGCGGAGAATGCCTGTGGTGGCTGGATCAGCCTTGGTTTCACGCCGTGCAGGGGAATCACGAGTCGCTGGCGATCACCTGCCTGCATGGCGGGCGACTGGATCTGGAGATGTACCGTGCCGCCGGTGGTGGCTGGTTCATCGATATGCCCAGGGACAGGCAGGCGATCTTCGTCGAACGGTTCCTGCAGCTGCCGATTGCCCTGGAAGTGCAGACCGACACCGGCCTGATCGGTTTACTGCATGCCGATAGTCCGTTCAACGACTGGAGCGCATTGCGCGACAGCCTGCTGTTCGATGACGACGCCGGCGTCCGCGAGGTGTGCCAGTGGTCGCGCCAGCGCCTGAAAGAAGGCAACACCGAGCGCGTGGCAGGCTTGCGCGCCTTGCTGGTAGGGCATACGCCGGTATTGCGGGCCAGGCAGCTGGGCAACGTCTGGCATCTGGACACCGGTGGCTGGGCCAGCGGCCATTTCAGCCTGATGGACCTCGCCAGCCTGCGCCTGGTCAGCCCGGCAGCAGATGAATCAGCAGCGCCACGGCCAGCCCCATCAGCATGACCCCGCAGGCCCGTTCCAGCCACGGCAGGGCTCGAGCGAAGCGCCGCAGCAGGCGTTGATTGCCGATGGCCGCAGCCACCAGCAGGTCCCACAGCAGCACGATGCTGAACATCCAGGCGCTGTAGAGCCATTTCCAGCCCGCGCTGCTGCTGGCCACCATGCCGGCGAGGCTGGCGTAGAACAGCGCGTTCTTCGGGTTCAGCGTCCCAGACAGAAAACCCACGCCCAGGCCATGCCACCAACCGACTACCGCACCCTTTCCGGCAACGGCGGTCAGTTCACTGTCACCGGCATGGCGCAGGAACAGCAGGCCGATGTACAGCAGGTAGCCGGCACCAGCCAATTGCAAGGCAATGAACAGTCCGCTGCCTTCGCGCAGGATGGCCAGGCCGGCAAAGGCCATGGCGATGAACACGCCATTGGCCAAGGCGATGCCCAGGCAGGCGCCGCTGGCCATGCGCCAGCCGGCCGCTACCGAGGTGCGGGCGACCAGGAAAAAGTCCGGGCCGGGTGAAAGCAGGGCGAGGAAGTGGGCGAAGGCGACGATCAGGAACTGCTCCATGGTGGGCTGTCTCGGTAGAAAAACCGCAGTCTGGAGGCTGCCCTGGCCCGGGTATTGAAGATTATTGCACGCGCCGATATTGCCCCGGCGTCACCCCGACATGGGCTTTGAATACCCGCTGGAAATGGCTCTGGTCGGCAAACCCCAGCTGGTAGGCAACCTCGGCCAAGGCCAACCCGCCACGTAGCAGCCGTCGGCCCCGGTTGATCCGTGCGTTGAGCAGGTAGGCATGGGGTGTCAGCCCGGTCGCGGCGCGAAACGCGCGGATCAGCTGATAGCGGCCAAGGCCTGCTTGCCTGGCCAGGCGTTCGAGGCTCAGTTGCGCCAGGTCTTGCGCTTCGATGTGTTCGATCAACCCCCGCAAGGTCGGCATCCCGAGCACGGGGGCCGGGGCCGCGAGCGCTGCCGGTTGCGCCGAAAAGTCGTGATCGCCGAGGAACGTCAGCAGCGCCGCTTCCTTCTCGCCGATGCCCGCCGCCGAGAAGAGCAGGTCGTTCAGCGCGCAGAATTCACGGTACAGCGCCGGTTCCCGGCTGATCCGCGCCGGGGCACCGGGCCTGGCGGCGGCAAGCCCTGACTCCAGCCGCCACTGTGCCAGCCAGGCGGCGTCGACATGCAGCATCTGGTAGCTCCAGGCCTGGCCGGGTGCAGGGTTGCAGGCATGCACCCGTTGCGCCGGCACCAGCACCAGGGTGCCCGGTTCCAGGCGCTCCTGGCCGTCGCCAGCGCCGGTGAAGCAGCTGCTGCCGGCATCCACCGCGCCGATGGAGAAGGTCGGGTGACTGTGCGCCTTGTAGCAGGCGCGGCTATGGCAGGCGCGGCGGCTTTCCACCCAGGGCAGTGCCGGGTCGTGCCAAAGCTGGTAGCGGGCAGTGGGCATGACAGGGTCCTCGATCAGCTGGGCAGCTTAGCAGCGGCGGGCGCCTGGCCATACAATTTTTGCCGCTGACTGTACCTTGACCCGGCGATGCCCGGCATCGACATTAACGGCTGATTGCCTGGAGAACAAAATGGATCTGTCGAGCCTGCTGCTATTCATTCCTGCCTGCTTTGCCCTGAACATGGCGCCGGGGCCGAACAACCTGTTGTCGCTGCACAATGCCAGCCGCTACGGCCTGCGTACCGCTTGCGTCGCCGGCGCCGGGCGGATTCTGGCCTTCAGCGGCATGATCGCCCTGGCCGCCATGGGCCTGGCGGTGGTGCTGCACACCAGCGAGTACCTGTTCCTGGCCATCAAGGTGCTGGGCGCGGCGTACCTGTTCTATATCGCCTGGCAGCTGTGGCGAGCCCCGGTCGGCGAGGCCGTGGTGGCCAGCGATCACCCGCGTGGCACGTGGCGCTTGGCGCGTCAGGAGTTCTGGGTGGCGGCGGGCAATCCGAAGGCCATCCTGATTTTCACCGCCTTTCTGCCGCAGTTCGTAACGGTGGGCAGCGCCACCCCGGTGAGCGAGCAGTTCCTCTGGCTGGGCGTGCTGTTCCTGCTCCTGGAGTGGGCGGCAATTGCCATCTACTCGGGCCTGGGTGCCTACATGCAACGCTGGTTCAGCCAGCCCGGGCCGCGCCGGCTGTTCAACCGGGTCAGCGCTTCGCTGCTCGGTTGCGCCGGCCTCGGCCTGCTGGCGGCGCGCCGCTAGAACTGCCAGCGCACGCCCAGGTTGACGCCGCTGCCTTCCTGCTGGCGGCTGTCGAGGTTGCTTGAGTACTGCACGCCGCCGTGCAGGCTCAGCGCCTCGCTGACCTGGGCGACCAGGCCGGTTTCCAGCTGCAGCGAGGTGTAGCGGTAGTCGGTCTTGATCTTGTCCACATCATCGAAGGTCAAGGTATCGCGGCCGCCGTCGCCGTGCCACAGGTTCAGTTGCGCGTAGGGCTGCAGCAATCGCACGTTGCTTGTGTTGTAGGCGCCTTCGAGGCGCACGCCAAGCCGGCCGGTCAGCTCGACCTGGGCATCGTAGTTGACATGGGAGACGCTGTCGTTGGCGCTGTCCAGCGAGACCTTCTGGGCAATCAGTTGGGCTTGTGGCTCCAGGGTCCAGCGTTCAGAAACACTGATCGGGTAGCCGGACTCCAGCGAGGCGGTCCAGGCGTGGCCATCGATGTTCAGCTTGTCGCCGCGGTCGGAGCGGGCGCGTCCATCGAGCCTGGTGTATTGCAGCACGCTGTCGAGGTACCAGCCTTGCGGGCCTACCAGCGTCCAGTAGCCACCGACACTGTCGCCGTCGAGCTTGAGGTCACCCACACTGCGGTCCTCCACCGCCAGGGCAAAGCCTTTGACGTCGGCGTCCAGGCGGCTGTGGCTGACGTACAGGCCCAGGTGCTGGCGGTAGCCGTCATCGCTGACCTTGGCATACAGGTCCTGGCCCACCTTGAAGCCATACAGGTCACCGTCCAGGCTCGGGCTGACGGTGCCACTCCATTGCTGGCGCAACGCGCCGCCGTAGGCCTGGCCCCAGCTGGCCGACAGGCCGCCCTGGTTGGTCAGCAGTTGCTGATCGCCCTGGCGTTGATGGAAGGTGCCCAGCGCCTGGCGGGCAATGATCGCCGCTCCCCGGGGTGCAGCGGCATACACCGGCACTTCAGGGCGATACAGGGGCACGCTGACACCGGCCACGGGGGCGGGCAGTTCAGCCTGGCCGGGGGCAGGTGCCGCCACGGGCGGGGTTGCTGCGGGCTCGAGCGGAGGCTGGCTGGGTTCGCCTGGTTGTTCGGGTTCTGGTGGGGTGGGGGCGGGGGTTGCCACCAGCGTCGAGCGCAGGTACCAGCTGTTTTCGCTGCCGGTGGTTACACCGCCTTTGAACAGCCGGTAGTCGTAGGCACCGACCGACAGCGTCTGTGTCTGCACAAAGGCATTGGCGCTGCTGATGGCGCCATCACGGGCTTCGACGACCTGAATGCCGTTCTGGTTGGTGGCGGCACCAGCGCCTTCGAGATTGTTCACTACCAGGCGCGTGCTGCCACTGATGGTGCCCTGGCTGACCACCAGCCGGTCGGAGGCCGCGTCGTCGCTGGCGAGCACGCTGTTAACCCGCAGCAGGCCATTGTGACCCTCGTAGTTGCCATTGATGGTCAGGCGGCCCTGGGCGTCGTTGCCGGTGCTCAGGTCGATCGTGCCCGCATTGCGCACGCTGGCAAGCTGCCCTGAAGTAAAGGGCGCAACCGTGCCCTGGCGAGCAATGAGCGAGCTGCTGGCATCAATGCCCAAGGTGCCGGTGCCGGTACCTGCATCGCCGAGGGTAAGCGTATCGTTCAGCGTCAGGCGACTGCCCTGGTTCAGGTCGACAGTCTCGAAATTCAGGTAGTGGGCGCCGCCGTCAACCTCGCTGTTGATGAACTGCAGCTGGTCGTTGCCGGCACCGCCATCGATGTCGATGGTCAGGGTTTGCGGGTTGAGGTTGCTGATGGTGACCTTGTCGTCGTCGACGCCCATGTCGACCCGGCCACCGATGGTGCCCCCCGACCAGTTCAGGACATCAGTGCCGGCGCTGGCCAGCACGTTGCCTTTCAAGGTGCCGCCGTTGAGGGTGATGATATCCACGCCGCCACTGGTGCTGATGTTTGCGCCAATGGTGCCGCCATTGAGGGTGATGGTGTCGTTACCGAAGCCGCTGACCAGGTTGCCATCGATGAGGGTTTCGACACCGAGGTCCTGGGACATGACGAACACGTTGTCGGCGAGCTTGAGGTCTACCCGGCCAATCCGGCCACCTTTGAACACGGCGCTGTCACCATCCTCGAAGGCGCCGACGATCTGCCCTCCCGTCATCTCGAAGGTGTCATAGCCTTGCCCCTGGTTCAGCGACTGGATGGTCCCCCCGGTCATCTTGAAATCGTCGATGTCCTGGGTCTGCACGACGGCACCCATGTTGTCGCCGGGCGAAACCACCAGGTCTTGTGCGTGAACGATCAGTGGCAGGGTAAGGAGGGGAAAGGCGGCTGGCAGCAGCAGGTAAGTGCAACGCATTGGCAGGTCTCCGTGTCCATTAGAGGGACCACTGCCTGAAGCGGCATCTTAGGCGTCGCTTCGGCCCTGCCTGCGTTGTATGTAAAGCGCGAACACGGGACAACTGGCAATAATGCTAGGTGGCCCGTGGCTATCAGTCGCGGTAGAAGGTCTGCACCAGGTGGTAGCCGAACTTGCTCTTGATCGGCCCGTGCACCACGCGCAAGGGTTTCTTGAAGATCACCTGGTCGATCGCGCCGACCAGCTGGCCAGGGCGTACCTCGCCCAGGTCACCACCGCGCTTGCCCGAAGGGCAGGTGGAGAACTTCTTCGCCAGCACGTCGAAGGCCTCGCCGTTGGCGATGCGCTGCTTGAGCTTTTCAGCTTCGTCAGCGGTCTTGACCAGGATGTGGCGGGCTTGAGCTTTCATGGGTACACCTGTGCTTCGGGGCAAAAAAGGGCGCCATTATGCCTGATCGCGCAGCTCCGTGCGGTCACGAAACTGCTCAAGCGCCTGCGGGTTGGCCAGAGCATCGGTATTTTTCACCGGCAACCCGTGCACCACGTTGCGAATGGCCAGTTCTACCAGCTTGCCACTGATGGTACGCGGGATGTCGCTGACCTGGGCGATCACCGCCGGCACATGGCGCGGCGTGGTGTACTGGCGGATCACTTGGCGAATGCGCTGGCGCAGGGCGTCGTCCAGTTGCAGGCCATCGCGCAGGCGCACGAATAGCACCACACGCACATCACCGTGCCAGTCCTGGCCGATGGCCACGCTTTCCAGCACCTCTTCAACCTTTTCCACCTGGCGGTAGATCTCTGCCGTGCCGATGCGCACACCGCCCGGGTTGAGCACGGCGTCGGATCGACCATGGATCAGCCAGCCGCCGCTGCTGCGCTGCTCGGCGTAGTCGCCCTGCGCCCAGACCCCGGGGAACTGGCTGAAATAGGCGTCGTGGTAACGGCTACCGTCGTCGTCGTTCCAGAAACCCAGGGGCATTGACGGGAAATGGCGGGTACAGACCAGCTCGCCTTTTTCATCAAGCACCGGCTGGCCCTGCTCATTCCATACCTCCACGGCCATGCCCAGGCCCTTGCACGCCATCTCGCCACGGCGCACCGGCAGGGTCGGGTTACCGAGCACGAAGCACGAGACGATATCGGTGCCACCGGACATCGAAGCCAGGCATAGGTCGGCCTTGATCTTGCCGTATACGTAGTCGTAACTGTGTGGTGACAAGGGCGAACCGGTGGACAGGATCAGCCGCAGGCTGTCCAGCCGATGGCTGCAGGCCGGTTCCAGGCCTTCCTGTTCGAGCGCAGCCAGGTACTTGGCACTGGTACCGAAGGCGTGGATGCGTTCGGCGTCGATCAGGTCGAGCAGACGCTCCGGGCCGGGGTGGAACGGTGAACCATCGTACAGCACCAGGGTGGCACCGACGGCCAGGCCGCTGGCCAGCCAGTTCCACATCATCCAGCCACAGGTGGTGTAGTAGAACAACACGTCGTCGGCCTTCAGGTCGTTATGCAGGCCGTGTTCCTTGAGGTGTTGCAGCAGCAGGCCACCGGCACGGTGAACGATGCACTTGGGCACGCCCGTGGTGCCGCTGGAATAGAGAATGTACAGCGGGTGGTCGAACGGCAGCGAGGCAAACTCAGGTTCGCCGCCGGGCTGGTAGATGTCATCCCACAGGCTGACCTTGGCGGCGGTGAATTCACACGCCTGTGTGTGGGGACGGGTATAGGGCACCACGATCAACTGCTGCAGCCCTGGCAACTGGGCGCAGACCTCATTGATCTTGTCGACCTGGTCGATCGACTTGCCGGCGTATTGATAACCGGCGCAGACCAGCAGCAGCTTCGGTTCGACCTGGCCGAACCGGTCGATGATGCCGTGCAGGCCGAACTCCGGCGAAGACATCGACCAAACCGCACCCAGGCTGGTGCAGGCAAGCATTGCCACCAAGGTTTGCCAGGTATTGGGCATGACCGCCGCGATGCGGTCACCGGGTTCGATGCCGGCTGCCTTGAACGCTTTCTGCAGGCCCGCGACTTCGGCGGCCAGTTGGGCATGGGTGAAGACCGTGCGCTGGCCATCTTCGCGCACGGAAACCACCGCAGGCCGGTCGTCACGACGGCGCAACAGGTGTTCGGCGAAATTCAGGGTAGCCCCGTTGAACCAGCGGGCGTCAGGCATCTGTGCGCCTTCGAGCAGGACCTGGTTGGCAGGGGTATGCCAGGCCACATGAAAATAGTCGGCAAGGGTTTGCCAGAAGGCCGGGCGCTGCTCGATGCTCCAGCGGTGCAATGCCGCGTAGTCATGGAGCTGCAGGTTGTAACGCAGGTTCACCCGACGGCGGAAGGCATCCATCCGGCTGGCTTCGATCTGCGCCGTGGAGGGGCGCCAGAGCACATCGTTCATGCCGATCCTCCAGAGGCTGCTTGGGGTTGAGGGCCCGTGAGGAGCCCTCGGGGTGACTTACTCCACTTTAGCCTTTTGCACCTCTTCCGATGCCGACCACACGCGATAACGCACTTCGACACCTTTGGGCACGTACACCACCACTGGCAGCTTGCTGTTGTAACGCAGCATGAAGCCTTCACCGACCACCGGCACGAAGGCCTGGGTCTTCTTGCCATCCGGGCAGGCCATCAGGGTGCTGGCTGGCCCACCGACCTTGTCCAGGCGGTAGTAGCTGTAGCCCCAGCCTTCGAGGGTGTGTTCTTCCAGGCTGCCGGCCAGGCGCTGGCGGTTGCAGTCCACTTCCAGCGTCTTGCCGGCCAGGATTTCCAGCTTGTGGGCCGATTCATCGGTTTGCGCCGGCAGGTGGATGACCTGCCGGGTGAAGCCTTTTTCCGCCTCGGGATAGGGCGCGACGTCCTTGAGGCTGGCTGCCATCGCCGGAGCGGCGGCGGCCAGGGTAAGGGCAAAGATCGCGGTCATTGGGGTTGGGCGCATAGGGCCTCCTTGCAGATAAACGAGTGCAAGACCGTTGCCAGGCCCAGGCCGCCCTTCACTGGGCCAACCAGCCACCATCGACGTTCCAGGCGGCACCGCGAACCTGGCTACCGGCCTCGCTGCACAGGAAGAGTACCAGTTCACCCAGGTGTTGGGGGGTGACGAAAGCCAGTGAAGGTTGCTTCTCGGCCAGTAGCTCGTGTTGTGCTTGCTGCGGGTCAACGCCGTTGGCAGCACGATCGTCGATCTGCTTCTGCACCAGCGGGGTCAGCACCCAGCCGGGGCAGATGGCGTTGCAGGTAATGTTGCTGGTGGCGGTCTCCAGCCCCACCACCTTGGTCAGCCCGACCACGCCATGCTTGGCCGCCACATAGGCCGCCTTGCCGGTGGAGCCGACCAGCCCGTGCACCGAGGCAATATTGATGATCCGGCCCCAGTTGCGCGCGCGCATGCCAGGCAGGGCCAGGCGGGTGCCATGGAACACCGCCGAGAGGTTGAGGGCGATGATCTTGTCCCAGCTTTCCAGCGGGAACTGCTCCACCGGCGCTACGTGCTGGATGCCGGCGTTGCTGACCAGAATGTCAACGCCGCCGAACTCGCGTTTGGTCATCGCGAACAGCGCCTCGATTTGCGCCACATCGCAGAGGTCCGCCGGGTGGTGGGCAACCTTCACGCCATGGTGGGCGATCTCTGCCAAGGCCGGCGACGGGTCGCCGAAACCGTTGAGCACAATGTTCGCTCCGGCGCGGGCCAGCACCTGGGCGATACCCAGGCCGATGCCGCTGGTGGAACCGGTGACGAGTGCCGTCTTGCCTTTCAAAGTCATGCAAAAGCTCCTTAGACGATGCCGGTGGCGTAGAAGGTGGCAATGACCACGAATACCGCCAGGGTCTTGATCAGGGTAATACCGAAAATGTCTTTGTAGGCTTCGCGGTGGGTCAGCCCGGTTACCGCCAGCAGGGTGATCACCGCGCCGTTGTGCGGCAGGGTGTCCATGCCGCCACTGGCCATCGCGGCCACCCGGTGCAGCACCTCGAGGGGGATGTTGGCGGCATTGGCCGCCGCGATGAAGCTGTCGCTCATGGCCGCCAGGGCGATGCTCATGCCGCCCGAGGCGGAGCCGGTAATGCCTGCCAGCAGGGTCACGGTGATCGCTTCATTGACCAGCGGGTTGGGAATCCCGCGCAAGGCATCAGCCAGCACCAGAAAGCCCGGCAGCGAAGCGATGACTGCGCCAAAGCCATACTCGGATGCGGTGTTCATGGCGGCCAGCAGGGCGCCACCGACGGCACTCTTGGTGCCTTCGGCCAGGCGTTCGCGGATCACCCCGAAGGCACAGGCCAGCACCATCAGGATGCCCACCAGCAGCGCCGCCTGCACCGCCCAGATCGCCGTGAGCTTGGCCACGTCGCTGTTGACCGGCGCGCTCATGCCTGGCAACTGCAGGGTGTGACTGGCGCCGTACCACTGCGGGATCCAGTGGGTGAAGAGCAGGTTCATCACGCCTACCAGCACCAGCGGGGACAGCGCCAGCCAGGGGTTGGGCAGGGCCAGGTCGGCTGCCGTCTCCGGTTCGTTGCGCAGGTTGTTGCCATAGCCTTCCCCCGCACGCTGGGCCTTGTTGCGCTGGCGCTGCAGGTACAGCATGCCGCTGCAGAACACGAACAGCGTACCGATCAGCCCCAGCCATGGCGCGGCCCAGGCAGTGGTGTTGAAGAAGGTGCTGGGGATGATGTTCTGGATCTGCGGCGTGCCGGGCAAGGCGTCCATGGTGAATGAGAACGCGCCCAAGGCAATGGTTGCCGGAATCAGGCGCTTGGGAATATCGCTCTGGCGGAACATTTCTGCGGCGAACGGATACACCGCGAACACCACCACGAACAGCGACACGCCGCCGTAGGTGAGCAGGGCACAGACCAGCACGATCACCAGCATCGCCTGGCGAGTGCCGAGCAAGCGAATGGCGGCGGCGACGATCGAGCGCGAGAAGCCGGACAGTTCGATGAGCTTGCCAAACACGGCGCCGAGCAGGAACACCGGGAAGTACAGCTTGATGAAGCCGACCATCTTTTCCATGAATACCCCAGTGAACGCCGGGGCCACGGCGGCAGGGTCGGTGAGCAGGACGGCGCCGAGGGCGGCAATGGGGGCGAAGAGGATCACGCTGTAGCCGCGGTAGGCGGCCAGCATCAGCAGCGCCAGAGCGGCGAGGGCGATGAGCACGGTCATCGGAATGGATCTCCTGGGTGAGTCTTGTTGTTATGGGTGACCGGGAGATAGCGGGAATCGTGCCAAAATCATAAGTGACTGATTTTAAATATAATTTTGCATTTGTCTTGCGGTCCTGTCTCGACTTTGAGATTGCAGGGGCCGCTTTGCGGCCCATCGCGACACAAGGCCGCTCCTACAGGGAACCGCGAGCCCTTGTAGGAGCGGCCTTGTGTCGCGAACGAGGGCGAAGCCCTCGCGGCATTCTCAAAATAGAAACACAAGTCTCCAATCAGAGACCGAGTGCCGCCATCTTCTTGTACAAGGTCGATCGCCCCAACCCCAGCGCCTTTGCAGCCTCGGGCACATTCCCCGCATGTTCGGCCAACGCCCCGGCAATCAGCCTGCGCTCGAACTGTTCGCACGCCTCACGATAGCTCATCCGCTGTTCCTGACCCGCGACCGGGCTCAGCGGGCCTAGCGCCGCCGCCAGGTCGGCGACACCAAGCCGCGGTTGGTCGGCCAGCAACGTCGCCCGCTCCAGCACGTTGCGCAGCTCACGAATATTCCCCGGCCACCCGTGCCGAGCCAGCAATGCCTGCGCATCCTGCTCCAGCTCGTACTGGCTGCCCAGCTCGGCCAGGATCGCCTCGCACAGCGCCGGCAAGTCCTCGACCCGCTCGCGCAGCGGCGGCACTTCGATTGGCAGCACGTTCAGCCGGTAATAAAGATCGGCACGAAACGCCCCGCGGGCCATGGCCGCCTGCAGGTCGATGGAGGTAGCGGCGATAATGCGCACGTCGCTGCGCAGCATCTGGTTGGAGCCGACCGGTTCGTATTCCTTTTCCTGCAGTACGCGCAGCAGCTTGCTCTGAAGTGCCAGGGGCATGTCGCCAATTTCGTCGAGGAACAGCGTGCCGCCTTCGGCCAGTTGCAGCTTGCCGCTGCGGCCCTTGCGATCGGCGCCGGTAAAGGCGCCGGGTGCGGTGCCGAAGAACTCGGCCTCCAGCAGGGTTTCGGGGATTGCCGCGCTGTTGATACTGACAAAGGCCTTGTGCGCCCGTGCCGAAGCCGCATGGATGGCATGGGCCAGCAACTCTTTGCCGGTGCCGGTCTCGCCCAGCAACAGCACGGGCGAATCGCTGCCAGCACCGCGCCGTGCCCGGCGCTTGGCTTCGAGGCTGGCCTGGCTGCTACCGACGAACTGGGCGAAGCTGTACTTGGCCTGGCGTGCACGCAATTGCGAGCGGGTGCTGGCCAGCTCCTGCTGCATGCTCGCATAGCGCTTGAGCAGGGGCGACAGGCTGCGCAGCTCTTCGAACAGGGCAAAGCCGATGGCGCCGATCAGGGCGCCCTGGGCATCGTGGATCGGCAGGCGCATCACCACCAACGGCTCGTTGGGCGTATCGAGCATGTCCAGCAGGATCGGCCGGCCATCACTCACCACCTGGCGCATCAGGCTGCCCGGTATGACCGCCTCGCACGGCTGGCCGATCGCGCTGGCTGCGTCGGCCAGACCGAAGCGCCGGGCGTAGCGCTCGTTCATCCAGACGATGCGGGCGTCGCGGTCGACGATCACCGTGCCTTCGCTGGACTGCTCGATGATCTCGAACAGCGAGCGAATCGCCATTTGCCGCACCTGGGGGTAGTCCTTGAGGCTGTCGCTATCGTGCATCTTGCTGAGTCCTGTACTTGCTTTGCCGGCCTCTTCGCGGGCACGCCCGCTCCCACAGGATCTACACAAACCTGGGGCCATGCAGTCCCTGTGGGAGCGGGCGTGCCCGCGAAGAGGCCGGGCCTGAAACCTATCCTCTCGGATCGAACGCCTCGCGCAAGGCATCCCCGATAAATACCAGAAGCGACAAGATCAGCGCCAAAGCAAAGAACGCGGTAAAACCCAACCATGGCGCTTCCAGGTGCTGCTTGCCCTGGGTCACCAGTTCGCCCAGCGAAGCGCTGCCGGCGGGCATGCCGAAGCCAAGGAAGTCCAGCGCCGTCAGCGTGGTGATCGCCCCGGTAAGCATGAAGGGTACATAGGTGAACGTCGCGTTCATCGCATTGGGCAGTACATGGCGCAGCATCACCAGGGTATCTGGCAGGCCCAGGGCACGCGCCGCTTTCACGTATTCAAGGTTGCGCCCGCGCAAAAACTCGGCGCGCACCACATCGACCAGGGCCAGCCACGAAAATAGCGCCATGATCCCCAGCAACCACCAGAAATCCGGCTCGACGAAACCACTGAGAATGATCAGCAGGTAGAGCACCGGCAGCCCCGACCACACCTCTAGCAAGCGCTGCCCGAACAGGTCCACCCAGCCACCGTAATAACCTTGCAGCGCGCCGGCAGCGACCCCGATGAGCACGCTGATCGCGGTCAAGGCAAAGGCGAACAGCAGCGAGGTACGCGTGCCATACAGCACCCGCGCCAGCACGTCGCGGCCCTGATCGTCGGTGCCCAGCCAGTTGCTTGCGCTCGGCGGGCTGGGGGTGGGTACCAGCAGGTCGTAGTTGGGGGTGTCGGCGCTGAACGGGACGGGCGCGAAAAGCATCCAGCCGCCTTGTGCCTCGATCAGCTGGCGCACGTAGGCACTGCGGTAGTCTGGCTGGAACGGCAACTGGCCGCCAAACTGCTGCTCGCTGTAGCGCTTGAGCGCCGGCACGTAAAGATCGCCTTTGTAGCTCAGCAGCAGCGGCTTGTCGTTGGCCACAAGCTCCGCGCACAGGCTCAGCACCAGCAGGCCGGCAAACAGCCACAGCGACACCCAGCCCAGGCGGTTGCGGCGAAAACGCTGCAGGCGACGACGCGAAACCGGCGACAGCATCAATGCGCCCTCGTGTCGAAGTCGATGCGCGGGTCGAGCACGGTAAAGGCCAGGTCACCGATCAGGCGGAACAGCAGGCCGGCCAGGGTGAAGATGAACAGCGTGCCGAACACCACCGGGTAGTCGCGTGACACGGCCGCTTCGTAACTCATGCGGCC
The DNA here is from genome assembly GCF_001320485.1 of Pseudomonas sp. NBRC 111130. NCBI lineage: Bacteria > Pseudomonadati > Pseudomonadota > Gammaproteobacteria > Pseudomonadales > Pseudomonadaceae > Pseudomonas > Pseudomonas sp. NBRC 111130. The sequence continues at coordinate 136,307 of NZ_BCBG01000013.1, read as the reverse complement.
GAGGCCATCGAGGGAGAAGATCACCTCGATCAGCAGCGAACCGGCAAAGAACACGGTGATCAGCGCCTGCGGCAGCCCGGCCAGCACCAGCAGCATGGCGTTGCGCAATACGTGCCCGTACAGCACGCGGCGTTCGCTGAGGCCCTTGGCGCGGGCGGTGACCACGTACTGGCGGGAGATTTCATCGAGGAAGGCATTCTTGGTCAGCAGCGTGAGGGTGGCAAAGCCACCGATCACCAGCGCGCCGACCGGCAGCACCAGGTGCCAGAAATAATCAGCGAGCTTGCCCAGCAAGCTGAGCTGATCGAAGTCGTCCGAGACCAGGCCGCGTACCGGGAACCAGTTCAGTGAGGTGCCGCCGGCGAACAGCACGATCAGCAGCAGTGCGAACAGGAACGAGGGCAGGGCATAGCCGATCACGATCAGCGCGCTGCTCCAGGCATCGAAGCGGCTGCCGTGGCGTACCGCCTTGCGGATGCCCAGCGGGATCGACACCAGGTAGGTGATCAGCGTGGCCCAGAAGCCCAGCGACAGGGTCACCGGCAGCTTGTCGAGGATCAGGTCGGTGACCTTGGCGCCGCGGAAGAAGCTTTGGCCGAAGTCCAGCCGGGCGTACTGGCCGAGCATCAGCCACAGGCGCTGCGAAGCAGTCTTGTCGAAGCCGTACTGGCGCTTGATCGCTTCGATCAGCTTCGGGTCCAGGCCGCGAGTGGCCCTGGACTCGCCGTGTACCACTTCTGCCCGGGCACCGGGCGCACCGCCGCCCAGCCCCTGCAGCCGCGCCACCGCCTGCTCGACCGGGCCGCCGGGCGCGGCCTGGACGATGGCGAAGTTGACCAGCAGGATCGCCAGCAAGGTCGGGATGATCAGCAGCAGGCGCCGCAGGATGTAGCTGGTCATGGCTGGGCCTTCTGCCGTTCGGCCATCTGCGCGTTGGTCAGCGCCGTCGGGCTGATTTCCCACCAGCTGTCCAGGCCTTCGTCATAGGCGGGCTGGACGTTCGGCAGGCCGAAGCGGTTCCACCACACTGTCGAGCTGCCGGGCGGGTAATAGTTGGGGATCCAGTAGTAGTTCCATTGCAGCACCCGGTCCAGGGCATGGGCGTGGTGCAGCATGTCGGCCTGGGTGTCGGCGCGTACCAGGCCGTCGATCAGCCGGTCGACCGCCGGGTCCTTGAGCACCATCAGGTTGTTCGAGCCTGGGTCGTTGGCGGCGGCCGAGCCAAAATAGTTGTACAGCTCGGCGCCAGGCGACAGGGTCACCGCATAGCCGGTGACGATCATGTCGTAGTCGCGGGCCATCAACCGGTTCACGTACTGCGCCGAATCGACGTTGCGGATGTTCAGGGTGATGCCGATCTGCGCCAGGTTGCGCTTCCACGGCAGCAGCAGGCGCTCCATGCCGGACTGGCCGTTGAGGAAAGTGAACTCCAGCGGCTCGCCCTGGGCGTTGACCAGCCGATCGCCATCGGGGCGCCATCCGGCCTGTTGCAGCAAGGCCAGCGCCTGCAGTTGTTGCGGGCGAATGATCCCCGAGCCGTCGGTGACCGGCGCCGTGAACACCTGGTTGAAGACTTCGTCCGGCACCCGGCCACGTAGCGGTTCGAGCAGCTTGAGCTCGCCTGCATCCGGCAGTTCGCGGGCCGCCAGCGGGGTATTGGAGAACACGCTCTGCTGGCGGATGTACATGTTGCGCATCATCTGCCGGTTACTCCACTCGAAGTCCCAGAGCATGGCCAGTGCCTGGCGCACGCGGCGGTCCTTGAACTGTGGCTTGTCGAGGTTGAACACGAAGCCCTGGGCCGCCTGCGGCTTGGCCGGGCCCAGGTGTGCCCGTTGCAGGCGGCCATCGTCCAGCTGCGCGCCGTTGTAGCCCAGGGTGTAGGCGGTGGCGGAGAATTCGCGGTTGTAGTCATAGCCACCGCCCTTGAGTACCTGGCGTGCCACTTCGGTGTCGCCGAAGTACTCGATGCGGATGTGTTCGAAGTTATAGCGCCCACGATTGACCGGCAGGTCCTTGGCCCACCAGTTCGGGTCGCGTTCGAAAGTGATGCTGCGGCCGTTGTCGATGCGCCCGATACGGTATGGGCCACTGCCGACCGGCTTGTCGAAACCGGCGCCGTTGGCGAAGTCGCGCTTGGCCCAGTCGTGCTCGGGCAGTACCGGCAGGCTGGCCAGGTCCAGGGCCAGGGTGCGGCCGTGGGGCTGCTTGAAGTCGAAGCGCACCTGCAGCGGGCCTTCGACCGTGACCCCGGCGACTTCGCTGAACTGGGTGCGGTACTTGAGGCTGCCTTCGTCCATGAGTTTATTGAAGCTGAAACGCACATCCTCGGCGCGCACCGGCTTGCCATCGGCGAAGGTTGCCTTGGGGTCGATCTCGAAGCGCAGCCAGGCGTCGTCCGGGCCACGTTCCATGCGCCGGGCGATCAGGCCGTACACGGTGTAGGGCTCGTCGAACGAGCGTTGCGCCAGGGGCGCATACAGCCAGCCATCGACCTCGCTGACGCCGATGCCTTTGTCAATGTAGGGCAGGATATGGTCGAACTGGCCGATCTCGATGGCCGAGCGGCGCATCAGGCCACCCTTGGGGGCGTCGGGATTGGCGTAGTCGAAGTGACGGAATGTTTCGCTGTAGCGGGGGGCTTCGCCGTAGACGGTCAGCGCGTGGGTGGGCGCGGCTTGGGCCATCCAGCCCGTACACAACAATGCGACCCCCAGAATAACCTGTGGGAGCGGGCGTGCCCGCGAATGCGCCAGTTCAGGCAACCTCGTTGTCCGCTCAGGCCTCTTCGCGGGCACGCCCGCTCCCATAGGGATAATCATCGTCTGCGATGACTTAGTCCTGGCGGCTGGTCACTTCCAGCAGGTGGTAGCCGAACTGGGTCTTCACCGGGCCTTGGACAGTGTTGACCGGGGCGCTGAACACCACGGTGTCGAATTCCTTGACCATCTGGCCTGGGCCGAACGAACCCAGGTCACCGCCCTGGCGGCTGGACGGGCAGGTGGAGTTGGCCTTGGCGATTTCAGCGAAGTCGGCACCGGCTTCGATCTGGGCTTTCAGTTCGTTGCACTTGTCTTCGGTGGCAACGAGGATGTGACGGGCGGTGGCGCGTGCCATGGTTACTGCTCCTTGGAGGGGTGAAAACGGCAAGCCTAGCGCACTTGCTCGGGTCATGTCTCGCCAGGCTTGCTGCAGCCGCTTCACAGACGGGCTGCGGCCTCGCGCAGCAGGGTTTCGGTCGCGCTCCAGCCCAGGCAGCCATCGGTGATCGACACGCCGTATTTCAGCGCACCCTTGCCCAGGGCCTGGCAGCCATCGAACAGGTGGCCTTCGAGCATCATGCCGACAATCGAGCGGTCACCGGCCAGGCGCTGGGCCAGCACGTCCTCGAACACGGCGGGCTGGCGGGCAGGGTCCTTGCCGCTGTTGGCATGGCTGCAATCGACCACGATGCGCGCCTGCAAACCGGCCTTGGCCAGCCCTTGGCGGGCCTGGGCGATGCTGGCGGCATCGTAGTTCGGGCCCTTGTGGCCGCCGCGCAGTACCAGGTGGGTGTCCGGGTTGCCCAGGGTTTCGATGATCGCCGGGTAGCCCTGTGCATCCATGCCGAAGTGGCGGTGCGGGGCCGCCGCGCTGCGCATGGCGTCACAGGCGATACCGACGCCGCCGTCGGTGCCGTTCTTGAACCCGACCGGCAGCTCCAGGCCGCTGACCATTTCCCGGTGAATCTGCGATTCGGTGGTGCGTGCGCCAATCGCCGCCCAGCCCAGCAGGTCATCGAAGTAGCCGGCGGCCATCGGTTGCAGCAGCTCGGTGGCAATCGGCAGGCCGCGTTCGATCATGCTCAGCATCAAGCCGCGGGACAGGGCGATGCCGGCGTGCATGTCGTCACTGCCATCCAGGTGCGGGTCGTAGGCCAGGCCTTTCCAGCCCACCGTGGTACGGGGTTTTTCCACGTAGGCGCGCATCACCAGCAGCAGCTTGTCATCGACTTCACGGCCCAGCGTCGCCAGGCGGTCGGCGTATTCCAGGGCCGAACGGGGGTCGTGGATCGAGCAGGGGCCGACGATCACCAGCAGGCGCTCATCGCGGCCTTCGAGGATGGCACGGATGGCTTGGCGCTGGCGGTGGACTTGCTGGGCGAGTTCGGTAGACAGCGGCATCTGCTGCTTGAGCAGGTGCGGGCTGGGCAGGCGCTGGCTGACGGTGGTGTTGGCAGCGTGCGGCTGGGTCAGGGGCAGAGCGAGGTTCGAGGCTTGCATGGCGTATGTTCCCTGGGCGGACGGCGGGTTCTGGCCCGCGCGGTCGGCCCTATCGAGGTGTTCGACTATTCGTTGATTGATTGTCTGCAGCATTGCCACCGGTGATGGACCGATCGGAGGCGGCAGGCTGGCCCGAACGGGATTGGCTAAATCGCCAGGCATAGGTGCTTGCGTAGTAATAAGCGGCGTAGTTCATGAATCTGTCCTCGGTTCGAATCGGTAAAAGTGCAATGGCCTGAAAAGCAAAACCCCCGGTCGGGGAGCCGACCGGGGGTTTGAGTATTCTCATGTTCGGCGGCCCCTCGAAGGTGGGCGCCGGGTGGGTATCGGCGCCTAGTGGCTAAACCAATACCCAAAGTAATAGCTGGCAGCAGCCTGGCAGCCGGCAACGGCCAGCACAGGGCGCAGGCTGCGACCGGTGTGGTTGGCGTGGTTGCGGGTGTGTTTCGGCATGTTGCTCTCCAGTGAATGAGCCCGAGCTTACTTCAGGCGATGCGCACTGTTCAATGGATAAATGCTATCGCGCCGATAACTGCACAAAACGGATAGCACTCTGCACACGATGGATATTGCCGACCCAGGGCAAACCCTAACCTGACCCGGTCTGAACAATAACAATGGAGACCCTGGCCATGTCCCTGGGATTCGACTACCTCAATGCCATGCTTGAGGACGACCGTGAAACCGGCGTCTATCGCTGCAAACGCGAGATGTTCACCGACCCGCGCCTGTTCGACCTGGAGATGAAGCACATCTTCGAGGGCAACTGGATCTACCTGGCCCATGAAAGCCAGATCCCCGAGAAAAACGACTTCCTCACCCTGACCATGGGACGCCAGCCGATCTTCATCGCGCGCAACAAGGACGGGGAGCTGAATGCCTTCCTCAACGCCTGCAGCCATCGTGGCGCCATGCTCTGCCGGCACAAGCGCGGCAACCGCTCCAGCTACACCTGCCCGTTCCATGGCTGGACCTTCAACAACAGCGGAAAGCTGCTCAAGGTCAAAGACCCGAGCAATGCCGGCTACCCCGACAGCTTCAACTGCGACGGCTCGCATGACCTGACCAAGGTCGCCCGCTTCGAGTCGTACCGTGGCTTCCTGTTCGGCAGCCTGAAGGCCGACGTCAAGCCGCTGGTCGAGCACCTGGGCGAGTCCGCCAAGATCATCGACATGATCGTCGACCAGTCTCCGCAAGGCCTGGAAGTGCTGCGCGGTGCCAGCTCGTACATCTACGAGGGCAACTGGAAGCTCACCGCCGAGAATGGCGCCGACGGCTACCACGTCAGCTCCGTGCACTGGAACTACGCCGCCACCCAGAACCAGCGCAAGCAGCGCGAAGCGGGCGACGAGATCAAGACCATGAGTGCCGGCGCCTGGGCCAAGCAGGGCGGCGGCTTCTATTCCTTCGACCACGGCCACCTGCTGCTGTGGACCCGCTGGGCCAACCCCGAAGACCGCCCGGCCTTCGAACGCCGCGAGCAACTGGCCGCCGACTTCGGCCAGGCCCGTGCCGACTGGATGATCGAGAATTCGCGCAACCTGTGCCTCTACCCGAACGTGTACCTGATGGACCAGTTCAGCTCGCAGATCCGCATTGCCCGGCCGATTTCGGTGAACAAGACCGAAATCACCATCTACTGCATCGCGCCGAAAGGCGAGAGCGCCGATGCCCGCGCCAAGCGCATCCGCCAGTACGAAGACTTCTTCAACGTCAGTGGCATGGCCACCCCGGACGACCTGGAAGAGTTCCGCTCCTGCCAGACCGGCTACGGCGGCGGTACCGGCTGGAACGACATGTCCCGTGGTGCACAGCACTGGGTCGAAGGTGCCGATGAGGCGGCGAAGGAAATCGAACTCAAGCCGCTGCTGTCGGGCGTGCGCACCGAGGACGAAGGCCTGTTCGTGCTGCAGCACAAGTACTGGCAGGACACCATGATCAAAGCGCTGAAACAGGATCTTCGACAGGAAACCCAGCTGATCCCCGTGGAGGCCGTGCAATGAGCCTGCATGACACCGTGCGCGACTTCCTCTACCGCGAAGCGCGCTACCTGGACGACGCCCAGTGGGACCAGTGGCTGGAGCTTTACGCCAGCGACGCAACCTTCTGGATGCCTTCCTGGGACGATGACGACACCCTGACTGAGGATCCTCAGAGCGAAATCTCGCTGATCTGGTACGGCAACCGTGGCGGCCTCGAAGACCGCGTGTTCCGCATCAAGACCGAGCGCTCCAGTGCGACCGTGCCGGACACCCGCACCTCGCACAACATCAGCAACATCGAGATCGTCGAGCAAGGCGAAGGCAGCTGCCGGGTGCGCTTCAACTGGCACACCCTGAGCTTTCGCTACAAGACCACCGACAGCTACTTCGGCACCAGCTTTTACACCCTCGACCTGCGCGGCGAGCAGCCGCGGATCTTGGCCAAGAAGGTGGTGCTCAAGAACGACTACGTGCGTCAGGTCATCGACATCTATCACATCTGATCCGAGGTAATGCGAGCCGCTCGGTGTGCCCTTTGGCGCGCTGCGGCCAGGCTCGCCCGCGAGGTGCAACATGAGCTTCCAGATCGCGCTTAATTTCGAAGACGGGGTGACCCGCTTCATCGAGGCCAACGGCCATGAAACCGTGGCCGATGCCGCCTACCGCCAAGGCATCAACATCCCGCTGGACTGCCGCGACGGCGCCTGCGGTACCTGCAAGTGCAAGGCCGAGTCCGGGCGATACGACCTGGGCGACAACTTCATCGAGGACGCCCTGAGCATCGATGAAATCGCCGAGGGTTACGTGCTGACCTGCCAGATGCGCGCCGAAAGCGACTGCGTGGTGCGCATCCCGGCGTCGTCGCAGCTGTGCAAGACCGAACAGGCCAGCTTCGAGGCGGCCATCAGCGACGTGCGCCAACTGTCGGCCAGCACCATCGCCTTGTCGATCAAGGGCGAGGCGCTGAGCCGCCTGGCATTCCTGCCGGGGCAGTACGTCAACCTCAAGGTGCCGGGCAGCGACCAGAGCCGCGCCTATTCCTTCAGCTCGCTGCAGAAGGACGGCGAGGTCAGCTTCCTGATCCGCAATGTGCCGGGCGGCCTGATGAGCCGTTTCCTCACCGGCCTGGCCAAGGCCGGTGACAGCATGAGCCTGGCTGGCCCACTGGGCAGCTTTTACCTGCGGCCGATCCAGCGCCCGCTGTTGCTGCTGGCCGGCGGTACGGGCCTGGCGCCGTTCACGGCGATGCTGGAGAAAATCGCCGAGCAGGGCAGCGAGCACCCCGTGCACCTGATCTATGGGGTGACCAACGACGTCGACCTGGTCGAACTGGACCGTCTGCAGGGCCTGGCGGCGTGCATCCCCAACTTCACTTTCAGCGCCTGCGTCGCCAACCCCGACAGCCAGTACCCGCAGAAGGGCTACGTGACCCAGCACATTGCGCCGCAGCACCTCAACGACGGCGACGTCGATGTGTACCTGTGCGGGCCGCCGCCGATGGTCGAGGCGGTGAGCCAGTACCTGCGCGAACAGGCCATCACCCCGGCGAACTTCTACTACGAGAAGTTCGCGGCGGCGGCTGCCTGAGTTTCCTTGGGGCTACGGGCGTCGTGCGGGTGCCGGTGGCCTCCTTTTATTACCTGCGGGATTGCTGGGGCCGCGTTGCGGCCTTTTCGCGACACAAGGCCGCTCCTACAGGAGATCGCGGTGCTTGTAGGAGCGGCCTTGTGTCGCGATGGAGGGCGCAGCCCTCCCGGCAATTTCGGATTGAAAGGAGATCGACATGAATAACCGATTCCACAACAAAGTCGCGTTGGTCACTGGCGCCGCCCAGGGGATCGGCCGCGGCGTGTGCTGGCGGCTCAAGGCCGAAGGCGCGCAGGTGGTGGCGGTGGACCGTTCCGAGCTGGTCCACGAGCTGGCCGGGGAGGGCATGCTGACCCTCACCGCCGACCTCGAGCTGCATGCCGATTGTGCCCGGGTCATGGCCATCGCGGTGGAAACCTTCGGCCGCCTCGACATCCTGGTCAACAACGTCGGCGGCACGATCTGGGCCAAGCCTTTCGAATACTACGAAGTGGAGCAGATCGAGGCCGAAGTGCGTCGCTCGCTGTTCCCGACCTTGTGGTGCTGCCATGCGGCGCTGCCGTACATGCTCGAACGTGGCAGCGGCGCCATCGTCAACGTGTCGTCGATCGCCACCCGCGGGATCAACCGCGTGCCGTACGGTGCGGCCAAAGGCGGCGTCAATGCACTCACTGCCTGCCTGGCATTCGAAACCGCTGGCCGCGGCATCCGGGTCAACGCCACTGCGCCTGGCGGCACCGAGGCACCCCCGCGCCGTGTCCCGCGCAACAGCAGCGAGCAGAGCGAGCAGGAAAAGGCCTGGTACCAGCAGATCGTCGCCCAGACCCTCGACAGCAGCCTGATGCACCGCTACGGCAGCATCGACGAACAGGTCGGCGCGATCCTCTTCCTGGCCTCCGACGAGGCCTCCTACATCACCGGCGTGACCCTGCCGGTGGGGGGCGGTGACCTCGGCTGATCCCCCGGCAACGCGTTGCTCCAAAACAACAACAAGAGAGACAGATGCCATGCGAACCCTTGACGTACACCCGATCATCGATAACGCCCGCTTCACACTGTTCCACTGGAGGGTCATGGCCCTGTGCGGCCTGCTGCTGATCTTCGACGGCTACGACCTGTTCATCTACGGCGTGGTACTGCCGGTGATCATGAAAGCGTGGGGCCTGACGCCATTGCAGGCCGGTGCACTGGGCAGCTACGCGCTGTTCGGCATGATGTTCGGCGCCCTGGCGTTCGGCAGCCTGGCCGACCGCATCGGGCGCAAGAAAGGGATCGCCATCTGTTTTGCCTTGTTTTCCGGGGCGACCATTCTCAACGGCTTTGCCAGCAGCCCCAGCGAGTTCGGTATCTATCGCTTCATCGCCGGCCTTGGCTGCGGCGGCCTGATGCCCAATGCCGTGGCGCTGATGAACGAATACGCGCCCAAGCGCGTGCGCAGCACCCTGGTGGCGATCATGTTCAGCGGCTACTCGCTGGGCGGCATGCTCTCGGCAGGTGTCGGCATCTTCATGCTGCCGCGCTTTGGCTGGGAGTCGATGTTCTTCGCCGCTGCCGTACCGCTGCTGCTGTTGCCGGTGATTCTCTATTACTTGCCTGAGTCCATCGGCTTCCTGGTGCGCCAGGGGCGTACCGAGGAAGCGCGCACGTTGCTCAAACGCCTGGACCCGGATTGCGATGTGCAGGCGGATGACGCGCTGCAGGCGGCGGATCGCAAAGGGGGTGGCCGCTCGGTGCTGGAACTGTTCCGCAACGGCCTGGCCATCCGCACCCTGGCCCTGTGGCTGGCATTCTTCTGCTGCCTGCTGATGGTCTACGCGCTCAGCTCGTGGCTGCCGAAACTGATGGCCAACGCTGGCTACAGCCTGGGGTCGAGCCTGTCGTTCCTGCTGGCCCTGAACCTCGGCGGCATGGCCGGGGCGATTCTCGGCGGCTGGCTGGGTGACCGCTACAACCTGGTCAAGGTCAAGGTGGCCTTCTTCATCGCGGCGGCGCTGTCGATCAGCCTGCTTGGCGTCAACAGCCCGATGCCGGTGCTGTACCTGCTGATCTTCATCGCCGGCGCCACCACCATCGGCACGCAGATCCTGCTGTATGCCGGTGCTGCCCAGCTCTACGGCCTGTCGGTGCGCTCCACCGGCCTTGGCTGGGCATCGGGCATCGGCCGCAACGGTGCCATCGTCGGCCCGCTGCTCGGCGGTGCGCTGATGGGCATCAACCTGCCGCTGCAACTCAATTTCATCGCCTTCGCCATTCCTGGCGCAATCGCTGCGCTGGCCATGGCCGTGCACCTGGCCAGCGGCCGGCGCCAGGCCCCTCTGGCGACGGCCTGATCATTCACTGACTGAACTGGAGCTTTTGCATGACAAGCCCGACCATAGAACGCATCGACGCGATCATCGTCGACCTGCCGACCATCCGCCCGCACAAGCTGGCGATGCACACGATGCAGCAGCAGACCCTGGTAATACTGCGCCTGCGCTGCAGCGACGGCGTCGAAGGCATCGGCGAGGCCACCACCATTGGCGGCCTGGCCTACGGCTACGAGAGCCCCGAGGGCATCAAGGCCAACATCGACGCCCACCTGGCACCCGCTTTGATCGGCCTGCCAGCGGACAACATCAACGCCGCCATGCTCAAGCTCGACAAGCTGGCCAAGGGCAACACCTTCGCCAAGTCCGGCCTCGAAAGCGCCTTGCTCGACGCCCAGGGCAAGCGCCTTGGGCTGCCGGTCAGCGAGCTGCTGGGCGGGCGCGTGCGCGACAGCCTGGAGGTGGCCTGGACCCTGGCCAGCGGCGACACCGCCCGCGACATCGCCGAGGCCGAGCACATGCTGGAGATCCGCCGGCACCGCGTGTTCAAGCTGAAGATCGGCGCCAACCCGCTGGAGCAGGACTTGAAGCATGTGGTGGCGATCAAGCGCGAGTTGGGCGAACGCGCCAGCGTGCGCGTCGACGTCAATCAGTACTGGGACGAGTCGCAAGCCATCCGTGCCTGCCAGGTGCTCGGCGACAACGGCATCGACCTGATCGAACAGCCGATCTCGCGCATCAACCGCGGCGGCCAGGTGCGCCTGAACCAGCGCAGCCCGGCGCCGATCATGGCCGACGAATCCATCGAGAGCGTCGAGGACGCCTTCAGCCTGGCCGCCGATGGCGCCGCCAGCATCTTCGCCCTGAAGATCGCCAAGAACGGCGGCCCACGCGCCGTGCTGCGCACCGCGCAGATCGCCGAAGCGGCCGGCATCGCCCTGTACGGCGGGACCATGCTCGAAGGCTCGATCGGCACATTGGCCTCGGCCCATGCCTTCCTCACCCTGCGCCAGCTGACCTGGGGCACCGAGCTGTTCGGGCCGCTGCTGCTGACTGAAGAGATCGTCAACGAGCCACCGCAGTACCACGACTTCCAGCTGCATGTGCCACGAACGCCAGGCCTGGGCCTGAGTTTGGACGAAACCCGCCTGGCGCGCTTCGCCCGCCGCTGAGACCACGGACTGAATGAAGACACAGAACCCCTGTGGGAGCGGCTTTAGCCGCGAAGCAGGCAACGCGGAGGATGGCACCGGCTGTGCCGGTGTTCGCGGGTAAACCCGCTCCCACAGGGATGGCACGGGCTTCGCCCGTGTTCGCGGGCATGCCCGCTCCCACAGGGACCGCACCCGCTTTTAGAGATCAGGCAAGACAGGAGATAACAACATGCTGTTCCACGTGAAGATGACCGTGAAGCTGCCGGTCGACATGGACCCGGCCAAGGCCGCGCAACTGAAGGCCGACGAGAAGGAACTGGCCCAGCGCCTGCAGCGCGAAGGCACCTGGCGCCACCTGTGGCGCATCGCCGGGCACTACGCCAACTACAGCGTGTTCGACGTGCCCAGCGTCGAGGCGCTGCACGACACGCTGATGCAGCTGCCGCTGTTCCCGTACATGGACATCGAGGTCGACGGCCTGTGCCGCCACCCGTCGTCGATCCACAGTGACGACCGCTGATTCAACCCTTTGCACAAGAACAAGACGAGGTATCCATCATGACCGTGAAGATTTCCCACACTGCCGATATCCAGGCGTTCTTCGAAGAGGCCGCCGGCTTTGGCAATGACCAAGGCAGCCCGCGCCTGAAGCGCATCATCCAGCGTGTGCTGCAGGACACCGCACGCCTGATCGAAGACCTGGAGATCACCGACGACGAGTTCTGGCACGCCGTTGACTACCTCAACCGCCTGGGTGGGCGCGGTGAGGCCGGGCTGCTGGTGGCGGGCCTTGGCATCGAGCACTTCCTCGACCTGCTGCAGGACGCCAAGGACGCCGCAGTCGGCTTGAGCGGAGGCACCCCGCGCACCATCGAAGGCCCGTTGTACGTGGCCGGCGCGCCGCTGGCCGAGGGTGAAGTGCGCATGGACGACGGCAGCGAGGAGGGCGTGGCGACCGTCATGCTGCTCGAGGGCCAGGTGCTCGACCCGCAAGGCCAGCCACTGGCCGGCGCCATCGTTGACCTGTGGCATGCCAATACCCGTGGTACCTATTCGTTCTTCGACCAGAGCCAGTCCGAGTACAACCTGCGCCGGCGCATCGTCACCGATGCCGAGGGCCGTTATCGCGCGCGCTCCATCGTGCCGTCGGGCTATGGCTGCGACCCGCAGGGCCCGACCCAGGAATGCCTGGACCTGCTCGGCCGCCACGGCCAGCGTCCGGCGCATGTGCACTTCTTCATCTCGGCACCGGGGCACCGCCACCTGACCACCCAGATCAACCTGGCCGGGGACAAGTACCTCTGGGATGACTTTGCCTACGCCACCCGTGACGGGCTGGTGGGTGAGGTGGTGTTCCATGAAGGGGCAAAGGGGCGCCATGCCGAGTTGAAATTTGATTTCCAGTTGCAGAAGGCGCACGGGACCGAGGACGAACAGCGCAGCGGGCGGCCGCGGGCGTTGCAGGAGGCCTGATACACCGCGCTGGCTTCTTCGCGGGCAAGTCGGATCGCCGCACCGCCGCTCCCACACAAACCTTGAGACCAGTGGTGAATCTGTGGGAGCGGCGGTGCGGCGATCCGACTTGCCCGCGAAGAAGCCGACACAAAACAAGAGCCAGCCACCAAGGCCGGCCGTAGCCTTGCGAGACGTCTCATGAAAACCCTGATCAAGGACTGCTCCCTGTCAGCCCTGGTCGCCGGCTGCATCGCGACCCTGATTTCCTACGCAGGCCCGCTGGTGATCATCTTCCATGCCGCCGAAGCCGCCGGCCTGTCCCACGCCATGCTGTCGTCCTGGGTCTGGGCCGTGTCCATGGGCAGCGCCGTGCTCGGCGCGGTGCTCAGCCTGCATTACCGGATACCGCTGGTGATCGCCTGGTCGATCCCGGGTTCGGCGCTGCTGGTCACCGCCTTGCCCCAACTCGGCCTGGAGCAGGCCGTAGGTGCGTACCTGATCGCCAACCTGGTCCTGCTGCTGATCGGCATCAGCGGGGCCTTCGACCGCATCATTGCGCACTTGCCTGGCTCGATTGCGGCCGGCATGCAGGCCGGCATCCTGTTCAGTTTCGGCACCGAGGTGTTCAGGGCACTGCCGGTGCAGCCAGTGCTGGTCCTGGCAATGTTCGCCACCTACGTGCTGATGCGCAGGCTGCAACCACGCTACGCCGTGGCCGCAGTGCTGTGCGTAGGCGCTGTGGTGACCCTGGCCAGCGGTGCCTTTCGCAGCGAGGCGCTGGTGCTGGAACTGGCCTCACCGCAATGGATCGCTCCGCAGTTCAGCCTGGCGGCAACCTTCAGCCTGGCACTGCCCCTGGTGCTGGTCGCACTGACCGGGCAGTTCATGCCGGGCATGGCGGTGTTGCGCAATGCGGGCTACGCCACGCCGGCCAGCCCGCTGATCAGTGCCAGCGCACTGGCCGGCGCGCTGCTCGCACCGTACGGTTGCCATGGCCTGAACCTCGCAGCCGTCACCGCCAGCCTGTGCACCGGGCATGAAGCCCACGAGAACCCACGTCGGCGTTATATCGCGGCGCTCGCCGGCAGTGCCCTCTATCTGCTGCTGGGGATTGCCGGGGCGACGCTGATGTCGCTGTTCGCCGCGTTCCCGGCCGCGTTGATCGCCGCGCTGGCCGGGCTTGCCCTGTACGGCGCCATCAGCGAGGCCCTGGCGCGTAGCCTGGCCGAACCCAGCGAACGCGATGCCGGGCTGTTCACCTTCCTGGTCACCGCCTCGGGGGTGTCCTTCCTGGGCCTGTCGGCGGCGTTCTGGGGGCTGCTGTTCGGCCTGCTGGCCCACGGGCTGCTGCGCCTGCGCCGCACGCAACCTCGCGAGGTGCTGCGCCGCACCCCCTGAAAACCCGTGTTCCCCGCGCCTTATCCATAACAACAAGATCAAGAGAGCTTCGGAATGAACCACACCCCTTGCGTCGCCATCGGGCTGACGTTGCTCAGCCCCTCCTTGCTCGCAGCCGAAGGCGGCTTCTTCGAAGATGCCAAGGCCAGCCTCAGCGCCCGCAATTACTACTTCAGCCGTGATTTTTCCGACATCGTCGGGGCCAACCAGCAATCCAAAGCCGAGGAATGGGCCCAGGGCTTCATCCTCGATTTCAAATCCGGCTACACGCCGGGCCCGGTCGGCTTTGGCGTCGACGCGCTGGGCCTGCTCGGCATCAAGCTCGACAGCAGCCCGGACCGGGTCAACACCGGCCTGCTGCCGGTGCATGGCGATGGTCGCGCCGCCGACGAGTACAGCCGCATCGCGCCTACCTTCAAGGCCCGGCTGTCGAAGACCGAGCTGCGCGTGGGCGAATTGCAGCCCAACCTGCCGGTGCTGACGTTCAGTGATATCCGCCTGTTGCCGCCGACCTACCAGGGCACCAGCATCAGCTCGGCAGAAATCGACGGGCTGACCGTGCAGGCAGGGCACCTGACCAGCACTCACCTGCGCAACGAGGGGGGGGACGGCAAGATGAACGCCATGCTTGGCCATGTGCCCCAGCGCCAGGCCGAGAGTGATGCGTTCAACTATGTGGGCGGTGACTATGCGTTCAACGCCAACCAGAGCAGTGTCAGCCTCTGGTACGGGCAGCTTGAAGATATCTACCACCAGGGTTTCCTTGGCCTGAAGCACAGCAAGCCGGTGGGGGACTGGGTGCTGAGCGCCAACCTTGGCTATTTCACCGCCCACGAAGACGGTGACGCGCTGCTGGGCAAGATCGACAACCAGGCGTTCTTCTCGATGTTCACTGCCCGGCATGGCGGCCACAGCTTCGGCGCCGGCTACCAGGGCATCTATGGCGACAGTCCGTTCCCGCGGGTATTCGCCAACATCTCGCCGTTGGGCAATGAAGTGCCGACCTATGAGTTCGCCTATACCGAGGAGCGTTCGTATCAGCTGCGTTATGACTACAACTTTGCGGCCATGGGCGTGCCAGGGTTGACCGCGACGGTTCGCTATATCACCGGCAACAATGTCGACACGGGCAAGGGATACGAGGGCAAGGACCGCGAGCGTGACCTGGACATTGGCTATGCGGTGCAGAGCGGGGTGTTCAAAGGGCTGGGAATTCGAGTGAGGAATGCCATGGCGCGGTCCAACTACCGGAGTGACATCGATGAGAACCGGCTGACCCTGGTGTACACCTGGCAGCTGTTCTAAGGCATCACCGGCCATTTGTTGTCACACAGCAGCGATTGCGCCACCCGGGTGCCGGGGGTTAGGTTTCCTCAATTGCCATTGAGGAAGCCTGACTTTGGACTCCATCACCCAAGCCGTGCTCGGTGCTGCGCTGCAAGGTACGGTCCTGGGCCGCATCCAGGGCCGGCGCTCGCTCATCTACGGCGCTGCGCTGGCCACCGTGCCGGACCTCGACGTGATCATCCGCTATGCCGACCCGGTGTCGCAGATGACCTATCACCGCGGTTTTTCCCATTCGCTCTTCGTCCTCACCGGGCTCGCCTTGCTGCTGGCCTGGCTGGTCAACTGGCTCGCCCGAACGCGCTGGCCCGACAAGGGCTACACCTTTTCCCGGCTGTTCCTGGCGTTCTGGCTGGTGCTGGTGACCCACCCGATCCTCGATGCATTCACGGTCTACGGCACCCAGCTGTTCTGGCCGCTGGCATTCACCCCGCTGAGCTGGGCGGCGGTGTTCATCATTGATCCGGCCTATACCGTACCGCTGTTGGCGGCCGTGATCCATGCGGCATTCAAGGGCCTGCAGGGCAGGGCGATACGGTGGTTGGGCATGGCACTGCTGTTCAGCACGGCCTACCTGGGCTTCGGCCTGGCCGGGCGCATGGCCGCCGAACAGCGCTTGCAGACCGCGCTCGATGCACAGGGCATTGTCGTGAGCGAGGTGCGCGCAGTGCCGATGGCCTTCAACAGCCTGGTCTGGCGGGTGCTGGCGAAGACCCCGGACGGTCATTACTACGAAGGCATCAGCAGTGCATTCGACCGCGATCCACCGGAGATGCAGCGCCTGCCGCTGAACCTTGACGCGGCGAAGGCGCTCAGCGGGTCTGCATTGCTCCAGCGCTTGCGCTGGTTCACAGGCGACTGGCTGCGCTATGACGAGGTCGGTGACGCGTTGGTGGTCACCGACCTGCGCATGGGCATCCCGGGCAACTACACCTTCCGTTTCAACATGGCCCACCGCGACAGCCAGGGACACTGGATCGTCGACCGACCAAGCCTGTGGCAGGGCAGCGGCGCGATGTTCGACCGAGACGACCTGGCGCTGATCTGGCGGCGCATCCTCGACCAGCAACCGCCTCTGCCACTGGCAGCCTGGACCAGCAGGTACCTGGGGCAGGCCGGCGAGCCAGGGCACTAAGGCGTGCGGTCGGCGGGGCTGGACCTGGTCAAGTGGGTGGCGATCGTGACCATGGTCGCCGACCATGTGCGGTTCATCTGGCCAGCGGCTGAAGGCTTGTTCATCGTTGGCCGGTTCGCATTCCCCTTGTTCTGCCTGGCCATGGCGGTCAACGTGGCGCGTGCCGGCGACATCAACCTGCGCTACCTCGGCTGGTTGCTGGCGTTCGCCGTATTGTCCGAAGCGCCGTATCGCTGGCTGGACCCTGACTCGCAGACCTTCAGCATCATTCCCACGCTGACCCTGGGGCTGCTGGTTGCATGGGGTGTACATTATCAGCAGGTTTGGGTCCGGCTGGGCGGGCTTGCTGCCGTTCTGCTCGCCGCGCTCTGCAGCGAGCGTCTGATGTATGGCCTGCCCGGTGTGTTGCTTCCCACTGGCTGGCTGCTGGCGCGTCGGCAGGGTGGGCTGGCGTGGCTGCTGCCTTGCCTGCTGGCCGTGGCGGGCAACCTGACCAACAGCTGGCTGCGCGGGCACCTCGGGGCCCCGGTGACCTTGATCACCATGGCCGCCGCGGCGCTGGCGATACCCGTCGGCTGCCTGCTGCTGCGGGCCGAGCATTGGCCGGTGCCAGCGGTGCGGCGCTGGGGCTATCTGTTCTACCCTGTGCACCTGTTGCTCATCAAAGCGCTTGTATCAGCCCTTGCAATGGCGCAAATCGCACCCATCTAAGCGGGTCTTTCGTATCCGCAGGAGCCCGCCATGGAACCCAACCGCTTCGGCGATATCGCCGCCTTCGTGAGCGCAGTGAAGGCTGGCAGCTTCACCGCAGCGGCAGCCAGCCTTGGCCTGACCCGCTCGGCGGTGGGCAAGAGCATCGCCCGGCTGGAAGCGCGCATGGCGGTGCGCCTGCTCAACCGCACCACACGCAAGCTGAGCCTGACCGACGAGGGCCAGGTGGCCTTCGAGCGTTGGCGGCAGATTCTCGATGATCTGGACGAGGTCGAGAGCACCATGGCCCTGCGCCGGGGCAAGCCAACGGGTACCTTGCGCCTGACCGCGCCGTTATCGTTCGGCCAGCGTCATGTGCTGCCGATCCTGGATGCCTACCTCAAGCAGTGGCCAGAGCTGCGCGCCGATATTCGATTCACCGACCGTTTTATCGACCTGGTGGAAGAGGGCGTCGACGTTGCCGTGCGTATCGGTGCGCCCAAGGAAGATTCGCAGCTGTTGACCCGCACGGTCGCCTGGCAGCAGTTCGTCACCTGTGCGTCACCCGCGTACCTGCACCAGCACGGTGTGCCGCAGGTGCCGGCAGATCTTTACGGGCATGACAAGATCGCCTTCCTCAGTGGCGAGAAGTCGATGCCGTGGCGCTTTCACACCGACGAAGGGCTGCACCTGTGCGAGGAGCCCGGGCGGTTGAACATCGACAGTTCCGAGGCGATGCTCGATGGTGCCCGGGCCGGTTTCGGCCTGATTCACCTGCCGACCTACATCACTGGCGATGACCTGCGGGCCGGTAGGCTGGTGGAGGTGCTGCACGACTATCGCCCACCGGCTGACCCGATCCGTGTGGTTTATCCGAGCAAGCGGCACCTGTCGCCACGGGTACGTGGGTTCATCGACCTATTGGTGGCGACCTGGGAACGAGGAGTGCCTTGGGAAGACTGATTAGGGACTTCAAGGCCCCTATGTGGGGCCTGAGGCCGGGTTTATCCCTGGCGCCGCAGCGCGGAAACTGGCGTCACTGATAATCCCTCTGGAGACCCCATGACTGCCCTGTCCGTACTGGATCTGGTCATGATCGGCGAAGGCAAGACCTTCGCCGACGCGATCGAAGAATCCCGCCAGCTGGCTCGCCACGTCGAGCAGCATGACTACCGCCGCTACTGGATCGCCGAGCACCACGACATGCCCGGCATCGGTTCGGCTGCCACTTCGCTGGTGATCAACGAAATCGCCAATGCCACCCAGCACATTCGCGTCGGCGCTGGCGGCATCATGCTGCCCAACCATGCGCCGCTGGTGGTCGCCGAGCAGTTCGGCACCCTCGACACGTTGCATCCGGGCCGTATCGACCTGGGCCTGGGGCGTGCGCCCGGTACCTCGGGGCCCACCGTTCGTGCCTTGCGTGGCGCTGCGCCGGAGCGTGATTTCAGCCAGGACATCGCCGAACTGCGCGACTACCTGGCCGACAACGGCAAGCGCCAGGTCCGCGGTGTGCCGGGCGCACACGAAGTGCCGGTGTGGATCCTCGGCTCCAGCCTGTTCGGTGCCGACCTGGCGGCGAAGCTGGGGCTGCCCTATGCCTTTGCCTCGCATTTCGCACCGCGTTACCTGCTGCAGGCGATTGCCCACTACCGGGCCAACTTCCAGCCTTCTGCACAATTGGCCAAGCCGTATGTAATGGTGGGCGTGAACCTGTTCGCCGCCGACAGCGATGCCGAGGCCGATTACCAGGCCAGCTCGCACCGCAAGTGGATGCTGGACCTGCATGTCGGGCGCTTCGGCTTGCTGCCCAAGCCGCAGGAAGGCTATGTGCAGAACTTGCCGGGCCATGAGCGGGCAGTGCTGGAGCAGGTGATGGCCTGCAGCATTGCCGGTGGGCCGGAGCGGGTGCGGGAAGGGCTGCGTTCGCTGATCGAGCAGACCGGAGCGGATGAATTAATGATCGATTGCCGGATCCATGATCCGTTGGCGCGTTTGCGCTCGCATGCCTATGCGGCGCGCGCTTTGGCCGAATTGCGTTAAACCTCATTGGCCTTTTCGCGGGCACGCCCGCTCCCACAGGTTCTGCACAGTGCTTGAAGTCCGTGCAATACCTGTGGGAGCGGGCGTGCCCGCGAAAAGGCCATTACAGGCAATAAAAAAGGGAGCTTTCGGGCTCCCTTTTCAGTATCAGGCCTGCTTGAGGAACGGATAGTCCGTATACCCCTCAGGCCCGTTGGCATAGTCGAACTGCGCCCGATGCTCGTTCAACGGCGCCTGCAGCCGCAGCCGCTCAACCAGGTCCGGGTTGGCAATGTAGCTGCGGCCGAAAGCCACGGCATCGATCAGGCCACGGCCGATCAAGTCTTCGCCTTTCTCGGCGGTATAGGCACCTGCCGCGATGATGACGCCTGGGTACGCGGCACGGATCTGCTCGCGGAACTCATCACGCAGCGGCTTGCCGCCTGCCCAGTCCGGCTCGGAGAGGTGCAGGTAGGCGAGGTTGCGCTTGGCCAGTTCCTTGATCAGGTACAAGCCGGCGGCTTCCTGGTCCTCGCCGTTGTCCACGCCATTGAAACCACCCAGCGGGAAGACACGGATGCCGACGCGCTCGGCGCTCCAGTTGGCGATTGCAGCGTCCACGGCTTCCAGAACGATACGCGCACGGTTTTCCACGCTGCCGCCATAACGGTCTTCGCGCTGGTTCGCGCTCGGGGTGAGGAACTGGTGCAGCAGGTAGCCGTGGGCGGCGTGCAGCTCGATGAAATCGAAGCCGGCCTCCCGGGCGTTGACGGCGGCCTGGCCGAAGTCGGCAACGATGGCGGCAATCTCGACTTCGCTCAGGGCACGGGGCGTGGAGGTTTCCACCCGCATCAGGTTGCCTTGCTCATCGCGCAGGGTGGTGCGGGCGTTGGCCGGCAGGGCCGATGGTGCGACCGGTGCTTCACCGTCGGGTTGCAGCGAGGTGTGCGAAACCCGGCCGGTGTGCCAGACCTGCACGGCACTGTGACCGCCATCGGCGTGGATGCCTTGGTTGACGACCTTCCAGGCAGCGATTTGCTCGGCGCTGTGGATGCCTGGCGAACCGGAGTAACCCTTGGCCTGGAAAGAGATCTGCGTGGCTTCGGTGATGATAAGCCCGGCGCTGGCGCGCTGACGGTAATACTCGGCCATCATCGGCGTCGGGACGTCGCCAGGCTCCAGGCTGCGCAGGCGGGTGAGCGGGGCCATGAACACGCGGTTGGGCAGGGTCAGGGGGCCGATCTGCAGGGGTTGCAAGAGTTTCATTGTTGCTCCAGAGGTGGGAAACCAATGGCGCGAACGATACCGGGATGATTGGGGAAAGGGGGGACCGGGACCCCGGCGTAGAGCTCCCCAATGCCATTTTCCTGTGCCGACCTCTTCGCGGGCTTGCCCGCTCCCACAGGGGGATCATTTCCTTGAGGAGGGTGATGAACCTGTGGGAGCGGGCAAGCCCGCGAAGAGGCCGGGACAGGAGAACACTCAGCGCCGAGCCAACCGCCCACTGACAAAATGCGCCACATCATTGAACCCTGGCGTAGACGCATGCCCCGGCGTCACCAGCGAATCGATGAATGCCTCGTCTTGCGCCGTGATCTTCACCTCCAGCGCCCCGCCATAGGTATCCCACTGAGCCTCAGTGCGCGGTCCGACGATGGCCGAGCTGACCAGCTGGCTGTTGAGCACCCAGGCAATCGCGAACTCGACCAGGCCCACGCCCTTGGCCTGGGCGTAATCCTGCAGCTGCCGGGCAATGGTCAGTGACTCCTGGCGCCATTCCACCTCCATGATGCGCTTGTCCTAGCGCGCAGCACGGCTGCCGGCCTCGGGCTCGGCCCCCGGTGCATACTTGCCGCTGAGCACGCCACGGGCCAGCGGGCTGAAGGGCACCACACCCAGGCCGTGATACGCGGCGGCGGTCATTTGCTCAGGCTCCGCCTGGCGGTTGACGATGTTGTACAGCGGCTGGCTTACCACGGGCTTGGCCACACCCAGGCGCTCGGCGAGGTTGCAGATCTCGGCGATGCGCCAGCCACGGTAGTTGGACACCCCCCAGTAACGGATCTTGCCCTGCTGCAGCAGGTCACCGATGGCCCGCACGGTTTCTTCCAGCGGGACCTTGTGGTCTTCGCGGTGCAGGTAATAGACGTCCAGGTAGTCCAGGTGCATGCGCGTCAGCGTGGCATCGATGCCATTGAAGATGTGCTTGCGCGACAACCCGCTGCGGTTGGGCAGGCCATCGGTGGGCCCCATGCCGACCTTGGAGGCAACGATCCAGTCCTGGCGGTGGCGCGCCACCGCTTCGCCGACGATCTCTTCGGAGCGGCCGGCGTTGTACACGTCGGCGGTGTCGATGAAGTTGATGCCCTGGTCCCAGGCCTTGTCGATGATCCGCAGCGCATCCTCGGTGCCGGTCTGCTCGCCGAACATCATGCTGCCCAGGGTCAGGGCGGAGACTTGCAGGCCGGATTGGCCCAGGGGACGGTAGATCATGCCGAGGATCCTTTGCGGGGAATGATCCGGTTGTTTTACACAGAACCGACGGGGTTTGAAAGGCCGCCAGGGCGGTGATTTCAGCCAATCAGCTCGAGGGCCTCAATCAGGCTCAAGGGCCGCTTCATCCGTTGCGACAGCGTCGCCATGGCATCCGAATAGCCCTTGGCTACCACCGCCTGAACCTGGTCTGCGAAACACTGCAGGGCAATGAAATCGCCTTTCTCCGGCTCACCGACGAACTCGATGCGGTCCCAATTCCGGGCATGCCCCAGCACCTCGTAGGTACGCCCGTGCTGGTAGGTCCAGAAGAACGGCACATCGTTGTAGCGGCGTTGCTCACCCAGCATGTTGGCTGCTGCAATCACGCCGTGCTGCTGGGCCAGCCGCCAGTGCTCGATGCGCACCGGCTGCCCTGCATGGGGGAAGGTGGCGATATCGCCAGCGGCCCACAATCCATCGGCTGCATGCAGTTCGGCATCGACCGACACTGACTGGTCCTTGGCCAACTGCACGCCTTGCACGAACGCCGTGGCCGGCTTTACTCCCGTTCCCAGTAGCACCAGCGAGGTGCTCAGCTGCTCGCCATTGGCCAGTTGCACGGCTTCGACCTTGTCTTCGCCCAAGAAGCGCTCGACGTCGGTCGGGCCGTGGAACACCACGCCCTTGCGCTCATGCAGCTCGCGAATGCAGCGCCCGATACGCTCGCCCAGCTGTTTGGCCAACGGTACTTCGTGACGCGTGACCACATGCACCTGCGCGCCATATTTGCGTAGCGCAGCGGCGGCTTCGAGGCCAATGAAGCCGTCACCGACGATCACCACCGGCTGCCCGGGTTCGGCGGCATCGAGCAGGCGCGCGGCATCCTCGCGTGAGCGCAAGGTCATGATGCCGGGCAGGTCGACACCTGGCAGCTGCGGACGCACCGGCTTGCCGCCGGTAGCCAGCAGGGCTGCGTCATAGTCGATGTGCTGGCCGTCAGCGAGGGTGATCTGGCGCTTTTTCGCATCCAGCGCACGGACCTTGCCGAAGCGTCGGTCCAGATGGCCTCTGCGCAGCTGGTCGGGTTCGATCAGGCTTGACACCTCGTCCGGCGCCATCTCGCCGGCAATGACGAATTTACTCAAGGCGGTGCGGTCGTAGGCGGGGTGGCGCTCCTGGTCGAGCCAGATCAGGTGCCCGCCAAAGCCGTGGTCGAGCAGTGTGGCAACGGCCGCCGAGCCGGCGGCACCGGCACCGATCACCACGAAGGTGCGGGCATCGCTGTGACGCGGTGGCTCGCTCTGTGGCAAGGGTTGGTCATCGACCCACACTTGACCGTCTTTGACCCACGCCCGGTAGCGGCGCAGGCCGGTCAAGGCCGGAGGTTCACAGACCGCACCCTCGTCGACGGCAAACGCTGCCTTGTGCCAGGGGCAGATCAGCAGGCCGCCACAGACCACGCCTTCTTCCAGTGGCGCGCCTGCGTGCGGGCAGTTGCCCTGGTAGGCATGGACCTGGTCGCCCTGGCGGACGAGGATCATTTCTTCGTTGCCTGCCTGGACGCGCAATGGGCGCTTGGCATCGAGCTGTTCGAGGCGGGCCACGGCGTGCTGGGTCATGGGGCTTCTCCAAAGGGGGGCTTTTGGAGACATTTGACGCCTGAGGGGCGAAGGGGATGCGTTGAACTGACGATCGGCGTCGTGGTGTTCGCCTTGGGATTTGCAGCGCCTGTGAGATCGAGCGCCGCCCGCGCGGCGCATCGCGGGCAAGCCCGCTCCCACATTTGTTCCGGGCCAGTCTCTCCTGTACCGCCAACAGGGACCGCCTTGTTCGTATGGCGATGGATCTCGGTGGAAGCCAGCAGGGGCAAGGCGATGCATCGCGATGGGCACAGCGGCTGCTCCACCTGTCTCTAGCCATGCACCAAGGCGATTCTTGTTGGCTTCACAGGAGAGACTGGCCCGAAACAAATGTGGGGCTTGCCCGCGATGCATCGCGATGGGCACAGCGGCTGCTCCACCTGTCTCTAGCCATGCACCAAGGCGATTCTTGTTGGCTTCACAGGAGAGACTGGCCCGAAACAAATGTGGGGCTTGCCCGCGATGCATCGCGATGGGTACAGCGGCTGCTCCACCTGTCTCTAGCCATACACCAAGGCGGTCCCTGTTGGCGGTACAGGAGTAACTGGCCCGAAACAAATGTGGGAGCGGGCTTGCCCGCGATGCGCCGCGCGGGCGGCGCTCGATCTCACAGGCGCTGCAAACCTCCCGGCGAACGCATCAAAAAGCTCAATTGGCCGCTGCAGTCTTCAATGCACCGGCCCGGGTAACCCGCAGGGCCACCAGGCTACCCAGCACGATCAACGCGGCCAGCGAATACAGCGCAGCATCGGTCGAACCAGTCTGATCCTTGATGAAACCGACCAGATACGGGCTGAGGAACCCGGCCATCTGGCCCACCGAGTTGATGATCGCCAGGCCTGCCACTGCGGCACTGGCGCTGAGCAGTGCGGTCGGCATCGGCCAGAACATCGGCAAGCCGGTGAGGGCACCCATGGTGGCGATCGACAGGCCGAGGATGGCAAGGGGCGGGTTGCCGGCGAAGTTGACCGCGATCAGCAGGCCGACGGCGCCCATCAGCATCGGTATCACAAGATGCCAGCGCCGCTCGTTGCGCAGGTCAGCCGAGCGCCCGCAAAGGATCATGAACACGCCGGCCAGCAGGTACGGAATGGCGCTCAGCCAGCCGATCAGCAGCGGGTTGTCGAAGCCCATGTTCTTGATGATCGACGGCAGCCAGAAGTTGATCGCGTACACACCGCTCTGGATACAGAAGTAGACGAAGCCGAAGGTCCAGATCAGCGGGTTGGTCAGCACGGCGATCACGCTGTCGCCACGGGTGGCGGGCTTGCTGGCAGCGTCGGCCTCAAGGTCGGCGGCGATCAACTGGCGCTCGGCAGTGCTCAGCCAGGCGGCTTTCTGATAGCCGTCGCTCAGCAGCTTGATGGCCAGCACGCCGAGGAGCACGGTAGGCACCCCCTGGATGAGAAACATCCACTGCCAGCCGGCCAGGCCATGCTGGCCGGCGGCGAAGTGGTCAAGGATCCAGCCCGAGAACGGCCCACCGAGCAGGCCCGACACCGGGATCGCCGACATGAACAGGGCCATGATGCGGCCACGGCGATCGGCCGGGAACCAGCGCGAGAGGTACAGCACCACGCCGGGGAAGAAGCCCGCTTCGGCGGCGCCGGTCAGCAGGCGCAGGGTGTAGAACTCGGTCGGGGTGGTGACGAACAGCAGGCAGGTCGACAGGCTGCCCCAGGCGATCATCATCGCGGCAATCCAGCGCCGCGGGCCGAAGCGGTTGAGCGCCAGGTTGCTCGGCAGGCCGCAGAGCACGTAGCCGATGAAGAAGATGCCGGCGCCCAGGCCGTACACGGTCTCGCTGAACTTCAATGCGTCGAGCATCTGCAGCTTGGCGAAGCCGACGTTGACGCGGTCCAGGTAGTTGAACAGGTAGCAGATGAAAATGAACGGGATCAGCCGCAAAGTGATGCGCCGGTACAGCGCGTTGCGGGTGATGTCTGTGCCTTGGTCAGGGGCAGGGCTGTGTGCCATGATCGTGGTCTCTGTTGTTATGGTTGTCGCCGCGTCGCCTGTGCCGGCGCTCGCCCTGACGAGTCTCGGGGAGTGCGACGCGCCTGTCTTTGTGCGTTTGCACAGCGTATCGTGCATGGCGCTGTGCTGCCGTACAAAAGCTGACACGTTTAAGGATCGCTGAATGTTCGAACTGGACCATGACCTGGCGCAGGATATCGTCGATCGGGCGATGGCCATTCTGCCGTGCAACGTCAACGTCATGGACAGCCAGGGGCTGATCCTCGGCAGTGGCGAGCCGGAACGCATCAACACCCGCCACGAGGGGGCGCAGCTGGTATTGGCCAATGGCCGGGTGGTCGAGCTGGACGTCGACGCGGCCAAGTGCCTGAAGGGCGTGCAGCCAGGGGTCAACCTGCCGTTGATGCTTGACGGGCGCCTGATCGGCGTGCTCGGCCTGACCGGTGAGCCGCAGCAACTGCGCACCTACGGCGAGCTGGTGCGCATGACCGCCGAGATGCTCCTGGCGCAACGCCATCTGCAGGTCGAGCAGCAGTGGCGGCGCCAGCGTTGCGACGACTTGCTGGCGTTGCTGCTCGGGGGCAGTGGCGATTCGCCGCGGCTACTGGATGAGGCGCAGCAGCTGGGCCTGAAACCTCAGTTGCCACGGGTGCCATGCCTGTTCGAGCTGCGCGCCGGCCCACCCGCCGAAACGCTCTCGGCCTGGTTGATGAGCCGTTACCCGGAAAGCTGGTGCGTGAGCCCTTCGCGCGAGTCATTGCTGTGGTGCCGGCCGGCGGGCCTGGTGCTGGATGAAGCACGCCTGATCGAACGCTTGCAGCGCCACGGCTGGGAGGTCGAACGCCTGGCCCTGGGCGGCGCGGCGCACAGCCTGGAGCAGCTGCGCCGCGGTTATCGACGCGTGCGTGACTTGCTGGCCTATGGACGCGAGGTGCTGCCGCAAGAGCAAGTGCTGAGCCTCAACCGCTACCGCTTGCCGGCGTTGCTCTGGCGCCACCGCAACGAAGACGCGCTGGATGAGCTGCTGCAGCCGCTGCAGCGCCTTCGCGCCCGCGATGCCAGCGGCCAGCTGCTGAACACGCTGCGCGCCTGGTGCGCGCACGATGGCCAGAGCCAGGCTTGTGCCGACGCCCTGGGGATTCACCGCAACAGCCTGCGTTACCGGCTGGAGCGCATCGCCGAACTCGGCGAAGTCGACCCGTTGCGTCTGGAAGGCATGCTGAGCTTGTACCTGGGGCTGCAACTGCTGCCGGTCGACTGAACGCAGGCAAAGGCATTTGCCCAAACAACGCCGCCGGGATTTTGTGCATCCGACCGAGGCCGGCGCGCCAGACAGCTGTCAGCATGCCCGTCATCAGGACAGGAGAATCCCCATGAAAATCGTCATCGCCCCCGACTCGTTCAAGGACAGCCTCGACGCTGCCGGTGTCGCCCGTGCCATCGCCCTGGGCCTGGGCGAGGCGTTGCCCGCCGCCGAACTGGTCGAATGCCCGATGGCCGATGGCGGCGAAGGCACCATGGAGGCGATCGTCGCTGCCAGCCATGGCGAACTGCGCCGCCTGACCGTGCGCGGGCCGCTGGGGCAGCACGTCGACGCCGGCTGGGGCTGGCTGGCAGACAGCCGCACCGCAGTGATCGAGATGGCCCAGGCCAGCGGTATCCAACTGGTGCCCAATGGCCAGCGCGATGCCTGCCGCAGCAGCACCTGGGGCACCGGCGAGCTGATCGCCGCGGCGCTGGCGGCCGGGGCGCAACGTATCGTCCTGGCCATCGGCGGCAGTGCCACCAACGATGGCGGGAGCGGCATGCTGCGCGCCCTGGGCCTGCGCCTGCTGGATGCCGACGGGCAGGCGCTGGAGGAAGGTGGGCTGGCCCTCGCGCGGCTGGCCCGAATCGATGCCAGTGGCCTGGACCCACGCCTGGCCCAGGTGCAGGTTGAAGTGGCAGCCGATGTCGACAACCCGCTGTGTGGCGTCAATGGTGCCTCGGCGATCTTCGGCCCGCAGAAGGGCGCCAGCCCCGAGCAAGTGCAGGCCCTGGACCGGGCCCTTGGCCATTTCGCCGACCACTGTGCGCAGTTGCTGGGCGAAGACGTGCGCGACTTCCCGGGTTGCGGCGCGGCAGGCGGAATGGGCTTTGCCGCCAAGGCATTCATGGGCGCACGCTTTCGTCCCGGCGTGGAGGTGGTCGCCGAACTGGCCGGCCTGGACGCGCTGGTGCAAGGTGCCGACCTGGTGATCACCGGGGAAGGGCGCTTCGACGCCCAGACCCTGCGCGGCAAGACCCCCATGGGTGTGGCGCGGGTGGCCAAGCGTCACGGGGTGCCGGTGGTGGTGCTGGCGGGGACCTTGGGCGAAGGCTATCAACAACTCTATGCCCACGGGATCGACGCCGCGTTCGCGCTGGCCAGCGGGCCCATGACCTTGGAGCAGGCTTGCGCTGACGCCGCACAATTGTTGCAGGCGCGGGCCGGTGACATTGCGCGTGTCTGGCGCTGCGCCACGAACCGCTGAACGCTTCGGTAAAAGCCGTCGGCATGGAGGCATAGGCTGGATGGCGGCCAGGTTTTTGGCAGGGAGGATCCGACCCCTCGCCGACATCCGGGCAGCCAGCCTGATCATGGCAAACAGCCAACGGATGGACGCGCTTGTTAACGCTCATGCCATTGCGCCAGGGGTTGTAAAGCTCAGCGTCTGCAGTTCATTGAAAGGCGGGTAGTCACGCAACTGCGCCAGCGACATCGGCCGGCTGAAGTGATAACCCTGGGCGATATCGCAGCCGGCGAGCTTCAGGCATACCACCTGCTCGCGGGTTTCGACGCCTTCGGCCACCACTTCCAGCCCCAGGCGCTTGGCCAGGATGATAGTCGAGGACACGATCGGGCTGTCGTCGTAGCTGTTGGACAGCGGTGCGATCAGCGAGCGGTCGATCTTGAGTTTGCTCAGCGGTAGCGCCTGCAGGTGCGCGAAGCCGGCGTAGCCGCGGCCGAAGTCGTCCAGGCTGATGCCCAGGCCAGCGGCACGCAGGCGATGCAGGTGGTCGACGGCAGTCCCTTCCGGGTCGAGGATGGTGGTTTCAGTGATCTCCAGTTCCAGGCGCTGCGGGTTGATACCGTGCCGCTGCAGCGTGGCCAGCAGGCGGGTGCTGAAGTCGGCCTGGCGCAACTGCATGGCCGAAACGTTCACGGCCAGGCACGTTTCACGGCCTTGTGTGCCCCAGCAGGCCAGCGCTTCGCAGGCCAGGCGCAGCACTTCCCATCCCAGTTCGATAATGAAACCACTGCGTTCGGCCAGGCTGATGAAGCGGTCTGGGTAAAGCAGCCCGAAATCGGGGTGATCCCACCGCACCAGGGCCTCATAGCCCAGGACCCGGTGGCTATCCAGGCGGATCTGCGGCTGGTAGTGCAACACGAACTGGCGTTCGGTCAAGGCCGTGCCAAAGGCTTGCTCAAGAGTGAACGCCTGGATGTCGGCAAGGTTGAGCGAGGGGTCGAAGAAGCGGTACTGGGCGCGCCCGGCCTGCTTTGCCGAGTACATGGCGGCATCGGCGCTTCGGATCAGGCTGTCGATGTCCTGGCCGTCACGCGGGCAGATGCTGACCCCGACGCTGGGGCTGGTGTTGACCTCCTGACCGTCCAGGGCATAGGTGGCCGAAAGCTTCTGCACCAGCGTACGTACCCAGCTGTTGATCTGCTCCTCGCTACGTTCGCCCGCCAGCAGCACGACGAACTCGTCACCACCAAAGCGCGAGGCCTCGTCGCCGGGTTCGAGCAGGCGCTGGATGCGCCCGGCCACTGCCTGCAGCAGCAGGTCGCCGATCTTGTGCCCGAGCGAGTCGTTGATCGACTTGAAACGGTCCATATCGATGAACAGGATGGCCATCAAGCGGCGCTTGCCACGCTGCCGGGTAAGTGCCTGCCCGGCGATTTCGACGAACTGGCGGCGGTTGTGCAGCCCGCTGAGGTGGTCGGTGGCGGCGGCATGGCTGCTACGCCGGTGTTCGTCTTCCAGGCGGCCGATCAACTGCTGGTTGACTTGCTGCGCATGCTCCAGGGCGGTGAACGCCTCCTGGCGCTTGCGCAGCAGGCGCAAGGTCCAGGCCAGGCTGGCGAGGATCATCAGGGTCATGCTCAGGTTCAGCCAGAACTGCCGCGAATAGGCCAGCGCGGACGGGGCCAGAATCTCGTCATGACGCTGGCTGACCATCACACTGAAACCACGCTCGGGCACCCGCCGGTAGAGGCTCTGGTAAGGGACCCCGGATGTGTATTGGGTCAACTGCCCAGTGACTTCGCCGGCATCGGGCATGTCCGGTTCGAAGCGGTCGCCTGCCACCACCACGCCGCTGTTGTCGATGCGCAGGCGTTCAGCGCCGTTGTCCTGGATAAGGCGCATCGAGCCACCCTTGCCAAGGTCGATGTGCTGGAACAGGACCGCCAGGTAGCCGATGTCGAGTTGCACCACGAGAATGTTGTCGATCTCCCGCCCCGGCAGGTCGGTCAAAGGCAACAGGAAGGGCAGGCGCCAGTTGGTCAGCGACCCTGGTGAGGCAGCTGGGGCAACACGGGGCAGGAAAGGCTTGAAGCCATAGTGGGCGACATGCACCTTCAACTGCTGCAGCCAGTCTGCTGGCAGCTGTACGGGTTCGTCGCTGTGGCTGGCGGACAGCAACCGACCCTGGCGGTCGTACAGGCTCATGCGCTTGAACACCGGGTCTTCTGCCAGCAGCCTGGCCAGGCTGAGGCTGCCTTCGCGCAGCGTCTTCATGTCCTCCTGGGTTACCCGGCCCACGGCCTGGGCGCGGTCGACCAGCTGGCGCAGGGTCTCGGCAACGATACTGGCCAGGTTAAGATGCTCGGCCGCCTTGGCTGCCAGTGCATCCTGGCGCGAGGCGGCCTTCTGGGTGACGTGCAGCCCCCAGAGGAAGGTCAGGGTGGCGGCACAGAGCATCAGGATCAGCAAGCGCAGCAGGCTTGCCGATGAGTGAGAGCGACGAATCACTGCTGGTTTTCCCGACCCTGGGTGATAGTCGAAAAATACGACAGGCAGATGACAGGCTCATGACGGATGGCTAATTGCCTTCAAGGTTTTCCCCGATCCGCCAGGGGCGCCTGTATGCGCGACGTTTCTTCCTGCAGGTAAGTGATCAGCGCGGTGATCTCGGTATCGCCCAGCCGCATGTTGGGCATGGCCAGGCGGTTGTACTGTTCATAGAGCAGGGTGGCCAGCGGTTCCTTCTCGGCCAGCATCTGGTCCGGTTCCTTCAGCCAGCGTATCAGCCAGCTTGGGTCGCGTTGCTGGGTCACACCGAGCAGGTCAGGGCCGATGCCGGGTTGGCCGGGTTCGGTATTGCCCACGGTGTGGCACGAAGAGCAGCGGGTGCGGAAGATCTGTTCGCCACTGCTGGGCGGGCGGATCTGTGGTGCGCTGGCGTAGTCGTTGGTCGTGGCGCTGGCCTGTTTCCAGTTGTGCAAGCTGTTGCCCAGGCGGTCGGCGAGGATGTAGGGGCTTTCGAAGGGTGAAGCCTTCATCCAGCGGCCAGTTGCCTGGTTGCCGATGATCAGGCTCAGGTTGTGGTCCCTGGAACGCCCGTTCTCAAGGCCTTCGATGTACAGGCCCAGGCGCCGGCGCAGCTGTTCGATAGCTTCGGGTTCGCCAGTGAGCAGAGTCCAACCGGGGCCGATGCCGAATTTCTCGGCATAGCGCTTGAGGGTGGCGGGGGTGTCGTTGTAGGGGTCGATACTGATGGAGTAGAGAAAGATGTCCTTGCCCACCCGGTCACCGAGGATCTTCTGTACCTGGCGCAGGCGTGCGGTTTCCACAGGGCATGAATCGGAACAGCCAGTGAAGATGAAGTTGATCGCCACCACCTTGTCCTTGATCAGGTCGTCGAAGAAACGCACCGTCTTGCCGTCCTGGGTGATCAGCGGGGTATTGGGAAAGTAGCTGGAGCCCCACGGTGTCGCAGCCCCGGCCGATGCTGGCGACTGCGCCGATTCAGCTGGCTTGATCGGCCAGTAGTGAGTACCGGCAGCGAACAGGGTGAGGGCAAGCAGAACACGCCATGACAGGGCCATGATGTCATTCCTCCAGTGATGAGGCAGCGGGGGCCGCAAGGCGGCCCCTTTCAATGGAACAGTCACTTGATGCTGATTGGCGCCGTCACGCTTTGCCCCAGTGCCGACTTCACGGTGATCGTCGCCGGTGTCGCCGGGCCGCTGCCGGTAGTGGTCACCGACAACCGCCAGCGGGCTCCGCTGCCTGCCGCCGTCAGCGTCGCCGTGCCCAGGTTCAGCGGGCCACTGGTGGTGGCTGCGGTCACGCTGATGCTGTTGCCGCTGGCCACCGAGGTGGTGCCAGAGATGTCCCAGGTGTAGCGGTTGTTGCTGCGTACCTGCACCACGGCGCTGCTGACCTGGACCTGGTCCGCTGCTACGGCAGGGCTCACCGCGACACTGACCGTGGCCTGGGTCAGCGAATCGGCACCTTTGGCATCACGCGCCGTATAGGCAAAGCTGGCGGTGAATGGCGTGTCGACCGTGGCCGGCGGAGTGTAGGTCACGGTGGTGCCATCGGTGCTGGCCGTACCCTTGCCGGAGTCTGGCTGGTTGAGGTCCCTGATGGTCAGCGGCAGGTTGCCTTCGGGGTCGGTGTCATTGGCCAGCACATTGATAACGATCGGCTTGCCGGCCGTGGTTGCGGCGTTGTCGTTGTTGGCCACTGGTGGCTTGTTGGCGGTGTCGGTGTTGGTATTGCTGGCTGTGCGGAAGGTTGGCAGGCCCACCGACGCCATGTACTGCACGCCATCCCAACCAGGCAGCGGGGTCGGCATCACCTGGAACTGGCCCGGGTGCTCGATGTCCCAGCGCAACAGCATCGAGTTGTCTTCGTGCTGGGTGTTGTGGCAGTGCTCCATGTAGGTGCCGGCGAATTCGCGGAAGCGAATGGCCATTTCCACTTCACCCGAGGAGTCGGCGTCCGGGCCGATGCGGTAGACGTCCTTGCGTGCCCATTTTTCCCACTCTGGCGGTGCCTTGCCGTCACGGCTGAGGATCACGCCTTCCTCGAAGTGCACATGCACCGGGTGGCTCCAGCCGTTGCCGCCGTTCTTGATCTTCCACACTTCCAGGGTACCGTCGCCGCTGAAGCCGCCTTGGGTCGCTTCGCTGGCCAGCTGTGGCGCCGCAGAGATGCGCCGCGGGTCCATGCTGTAGCCGAAACCGCCGTCGGTCTTGATGGTCCAGGGGCTAGTATCGGTGCCGTCGGAGCGCCCAAAGATGAACTCGCGGTGGCGGGCCGCCTTGAGCTTGGCCTGATCGGCGGCAGCAGTGCGGTCGATGGTCAGCGGGATCATCTTCAGGCCTTCGGCCTTGCCCGGCTTGGCCGGTTCGTAGGCGCTCGGGTCCATGCTGACGTCCTGGCCGCTGTAGGGCTGCACGACCAGTTGCATGACCTTGCCCACCACCGGGTCACCGTTTTCCCACTGAGGGCCGCTACTGGTCTGCTTGATCACGGCCTTGTACTTCTCGGACAGCACGTCGGCCAGCGGGATGGCCTGTTTCGGACCCTTGCCGGTTTCATGCTCCATGATGTTGACGATGTACAGCTTGTCGCCGGCCTTGATCCCGTTCTTGGCGAAGTTGATGATGATGTCGTAGCGCTCGGCGATGCCTTGCAGCGGCAGGATGGCGTTGTTGTCGTCGGTCTTGCCGTCGCCGTTGAGGTCCATGGTGCCGTCGAACGGCACGGCGTGTTCCATGATGTTGCCGTCGTTGGCGATCATGTGGAACGGCACCCGGGCGTACGACACGTTGGAGCCGGAAGGGCCCTTGAACTCGCCACTGTTGCCGGCGATTTCACGCACCACGGCGAACTTGAAGTAGCGCGACACCGAACCGTTGAGGATACGGAAGCGGTAGCTGCGGGCGCGGACCTTGAGCTTGGGCTGGTACTGCCAGTTGACCAGCACCTGGTCACCGAGGAAGCCATCGGTGTTGAACGGGTTGAACCACAGCTGGCCGTTCTGATCCCAGGCCTTGTCGGCGATCACCAGGTTGACATCGTAGTCGCGGTTGCCCCAGGGCATTCCCGAACCGCTGGGGAAGCGCAGGTTGACCCCGTCCTGCAGCGCTTCGTTGCCGCGGTCGATGGCGCTGTAGTAGTTCATCATCACAGCGTTGCCTTTGTAGACGTTCTGCGCCGTGAAATCCATCATGTGGTCGTGGAACCAGTGGGTACTCATGGTCTCATGCCAGTCGCCACGAATCTTGATGCTGCCGTTCTCGCAGGTCTTGAGCCCCGGGTTGGCGTCGTTGACGAACAGGGTTTCACCCGGCGAGCAGGGGAACGCGGCGCGCGGGTCTTCGGCACGGGTGTTGATGGTGTCGTAACCGGCCAGCTGGATCGGCCAGCGGTAGTCATAGTACTGGCCAGGGAAGAATTACGCGTTGGCAAAGCCATCGCTCTCGGCCGGCGAGTGACCGTTGTGCTCGTGGGTGGAAATGGTGTGCAGGCCAAAGCCTGCGTTGGCTGCCGGGTCGATCGGCAGCGCGTTGTAGTGGCGCATCAGCACCGGCTGGCCATAACGAACCATCAGCAGTTTCGGCGGGAAGGTGCCGTCGAAGGTCCACAGCGACTTGTGGTTCTGCAGCGGGAAGTTCGGGTGGAAGCGGGTGTCGATGCCCTTGGTGGTGCCAAGTGTAGTGGGGATGTCCGAGGTCTGGTAATACAGCCCGCCCGGCGCAAATTCCCCCACGGCATAGTTGTGCAATTGCTTGCGGTCACGCAGCCCCTGGTTGATGCGTGCGCCTGCCTGTGCGGTCTTGAACGCAGCCTGGGGGTAGAACTCGTTCCAGCGCTGGTGCGACCAGCCTTTTCCTGGTGGCCGGCCTTCTGCCGGCGAGCCGACCGAATTACGGTTAAGGAACATCTCGATCTGCGCTTTCCACGGGTTGCGGTCCAGGGTGTTGGCGTACTGGGTCGGGTATGGGTACAGGCCCGGTTGCTTGAGGAAGGCTTCCAGGGCATTGCCGTTGGGGCTGCTGCGAGCGACCACGTTCGGGTCTTGCGCAGGTTCCGGGCCGAGTGTGGGAACCGGGAAGGTCAGCGTTGGTGGCGGCAGGTTGGGGTCGAGTTTTTCCGGACCGAATTCTTCGAACAGCAGCAATTGCTGGGTGAAAGGCTGCGCACCGAACAACGGGCTCGGCTTGCCGTTGGTTGGGTAATTGCGCGACGTCTGCAGGGCAGGCGGCAGCACGTTGTCGACGCGATTGCTGGTCCGGTCACCGTAAACCCCATTTTGCAGTTCCAGCGAACCTTGGTTGGCTTCCGGCAGGTTGGACAGGTTCAGCAGCGCGGGCGCGGGGTCAGCCGGCTGGTCATCGTAGTGCGACGGGTCTGTCGGAGGCGGCTGGCTGACATCGTCCAGCGAAGAGGCCATGGCTGAGATCAGCCCGAAGCTGAGCATCAGCGCGGTCACGGCAGACAGTTTGAAGGCGTGGCTGTTGGGGTGGATCACGGCAGGTGTTTTCATTGCCTGGTGCCTCGCTCACGGCTAAATGGCTATGGGCCATCAATGGCGTATTGCCGGTTTTTATGGCCTGAGCAACCGCTGTGCCAACAGATGTTTCGGTAATACTTTGTCAAACAACTCCTTGCGGCGCCTGAGGTGCGCTAAATAATGGGGTGTCAAGGAGCGGGTGTAGGCCCCCGAAATTGGGCATGTTTGGGGCCCAACTCCGGTGACGGAGTGGGTGACAATGGGTGATGGGGCCTGTATACATGTTGCCCACCAAGGGGAGCCCGGCAACGGGCTGAGAAACCGCTGGCAGCTGCAGCGCGGTGACCCTTCGAACCTGATCCGGATAATGCCGGCGAAGGGATGGGACTGCCGACCTGCCTTTTGCCGGCCTCACTGCGAGGCCTCACCATGACCGAACGCTTCAGCGAAACCCTGCAACGCCAGAACCAGCCGACCTGGTCGGCGGCCGTCAGCCATCGCTTCGTCACCGAACTCTGCGCCGGCAGCGTGGCTGATCCGATCATGGTCCGCTACCTGGTCCAGGATCACCGCTTTCTCGACAGCTTCCTGACCTTGCTCGGCGCCGCCATCGCCACCGCCGACACCTATGAAGCCCGCCTGCGTTTCGGCCGCTTCGCGGGGATGATCTCCAGCGACGAGAACACCTATTTCCTGCGAGCGTTCGAAGCCTTGGACGTCAGCCCGGCGCAGCGTACCGAGCCCGCAGACACTGCACCTACCGCTGGTTTCAAGGCCATCATGCGCGAGGCCGCGGCCACCCGTTCCTACGCCGCCGCGCTGGCCGTGCTGAACGTTGCCGAAGGCCTGTATCTGGACTGGGCCCTCAAGGCACCCAAGCCGTTGCCGGCCAACTTCGTCTACGCCGAATGGATCACCCTGCACGACAACCCGGCGTTCTGCGATTTCGTTGCGTTCCTGAAGTCCGAACTGGACCGTGTCGGCCCTCAGGAGGCCGCATTGGCCAGTGATTTCTACGCACGTACCGTTGAACTGGAGCTTGCCTTCTTCGACGCCGTCTACCGCGAGGAGGCATGAGCATGGATATTTTCGAGCGTTTGAAGGCTGCTACGGCCGGGCAGTGGAACAGCTATGTCGACCACGACTTCGTGCGCCAGATGGGCGAGGGCACCTTGTCGGAAGACGCCTTCCGCACCTACCTGATCCAGGACTACCTGTTCCTCATCCAGTTTGCCCGCGCCTGGGCCCTGGCTGCCTACAAGAGCCGTCTGCCGGCGGATATCCGCGCTGCCCAGGCGGGCCTGGCGGCCATTCTCGACGAGACCGAACTGCACGTGCGGCTGTGCGCGCGTTGGGGGTTGTCGCAGGCTGATATCCAGGCTGCGCCTGAGCACCAGGCGACCGTGGCTTACACCCGTTATGTGCTCGACTGCGGCGCGGCCGGTGACCTGCTCGAGCTGCACGTGGCGTTGGCGCCGTGCGTGATTGGTTACGCCGAGATCGGTCGTACGCTGGCGGAGCGCATTGGCGATCTTAGTGAACACCCGTACCGGGAGTGGATTGGCGAATATGCCGGCGAGGCCTACCAGGGGGTGGCAGCGGCGGCGCGCAAGCATCTGGATGAACTGGCGGCGCGGAGCATGACCGAGCAGCGGTTTGTCGAGCTGGCACAGATCTTTGGCCAGGCTTCGCGGCTCGAAGCTGACTTCTGGCAAATGGGGCTGGATGGCGTGGGCTGAGGCCGGGCTAAGCCTTCAATCGCGCGTTTTGGGCGAAATTTTGTAAATCGCCGTGCACATGAACCGCACGGCGATCCGGTCGCATACCGTATGTCAGGCTCGGCAGGTTCGTTGCTGTAGACCCAGAGGCAGTCTTGCTGGTGGAGAGTGCAATCCCGAGCAGCCGGGCGCCGGCAGTTCCGCGCCGCAAGAGCGTTCCGCTTGAGCCCGGCAATGCGGTAAGTCTCGATTATCGAACCGTAGATTTCACTTGAAATCCTGCCTGGCAAAGAAGAGCATTCACGCCTTATTACGTGGTACGTACCATGTTACTTAAATTCGAGGAGTACACATGGCCCGGGGCGGTATCAACAAGGCGGTAGTGCAGCAGGCGCGGCAAGTGCTGATCGCCCGGGGTGAGTACCCCAGCATCGATGCAGTACGTATCGAGCTGGGCAATACCGGGTCGAAGACCACCATTCACCGCTACCTGAAAGAGCTCGAAGGGCCAAAACCTGTGGCGTTGCAGGGGCAGGCAGCCCTGAGCGACTCGTTGACCAGGCTGGTTTCGCAGTTGGCCGCGCAGGTGCAGGAGGAAGGCGACGCCCGTATCGAGCAGGCCGAAGCCGCGTTCAACGAGCAGCGTGATCAGCTCGTGGCGCAGTTGCAGCTGGCGCAGCAGGCACTCGCCGCAGCGCATCAGCAACAGCAGATCCAGGCCGCCGCGCTGGCTGCCGAGTCGGAGCGCCTGGTGACCGCGCAACATTCGCTGCAGGCTGAGCAGTTGCGCAGCGCCAGCCTCAGTCAATCCGTGGGTGAATTGCAATTGCGCCTGGCCGACAAGGAGGAGCAGGTGCGTTCGCTGGAGGACAAGCACCGCCATGCCCGTGAAGCGCTGGAGCACTACCGCAGCGCCAGTCGCGAACAACGCGAACAGGAACAACGCCGCCACGAAGCGCAGACCCAGCAATTGCAGCTGGAGTTGCGCCAGTTGCAACAAGGCATGAACGCCAAACAGGAGGAACTGACCCGCCTGCACCGCGACAACGAACGGATGCTCGGCGAACATCGCCAGGCGGCCAGTGCATGCGAGGCCAAAGACGTCTTGCTCGAGCAGCGCGATGCGCAGATCCAGGGGTTGCGGACCATTCTTGCCCAGGCGCAGGGTGCCAGCGATGAAATGCGGCGGCAATTGCAGGCGCAAGCGCAAAGCCTGGAAGACAACCGTGCGCGATGCTCGGAGCAGGGCATGCAGTTGCAGCAGATGCAGGACGAACTGCGCAAACGCGATGAGGCGCTTGATGCACTCAAGGCGCAGCAAGCCGGCAATTGAATCAAACTTCCTGCTGCGACTGCGTTCTTCCGTAGACATTCCCCGGGAGCGCGCAACATGAAAAAGCCAGAGCAGCATCAGCAGGGCCCGCATTCTTCAGGCCATGCGCAGAAACAGGACGATTTGGGGTTTGACCCGGATTCTCCGGACTTGAGCGATCCGCAAGTGGACCCGCAAGGGCCGGCAAAACCGCCACGGGACGTGGAAAAAAACCACAAGGGCCGGTGATTCGGCCCGCCCCATCGCCGCGCTGCGAGCGATGGGGCGGATGAGCCTCAACCCTCCACTTGCTTGGCCGCTTCGACACCCGCCGCCGACAGCTTGATGGGATAGTGCACGCTGATCTGGTGGTCATCGTCGACCGCCACTGCGCCATCCTGGATCAGGCCGTGCTCCTGCAGGGTCTTGAGCATGCCGGCCACGGCCTTCTCACCGCGATAGTTATCCAGCAACTCCTTGCCCAGCCCTTGCGGGTGGGCGTGCAGCAGGCGGGTGAGAATTTCGCTTCGCAATGCATCGTTAGTCATGTGTGGCCTCGTGTCGTCGGGCGGTCACTTGCCGTGAGTGGCCTGAAGTGCCTTGGCCTGCTCCAGATGGTGTTCAAGCTTTGGCAGGGTTTCGCTGGCGAAGGCTTTCAGCTCGGGCTTGTCGGAAGACGCCGCTTCCTTCTTGAACAGCTCCACGGCTTTTTCGTGGGCGTCGACCTGGTTGTTGACATAGGACTTGTCGAACGACTCGTCGCGCCATTCGAGGATCATCTTCTTCACTTTGTCGGTCAGCGCCGCTTCGTCCGGCACGCTGATGTCCAGCTTGCGGGCGATGTCGCCGAGCTTCTGGTTAGCCGCGGTGTGGTCGGTGACCATCTGCTGGGCAAATGTCTTGATTTCGGCGTTCTGGCTCTTTTCCAGGGCCAGCTTCCCGGTGACCACCTCGGCGATGCCGGATTCGGTGGCGGCCTCGACAAAATCGTCGGAAGTGGCGGCCAGTGCCTGCAGCGATGCCATGCCCAGTACCAGCGACAGCCCAGCGCGTTTGATGAACAGATTGCTCATGCCTGACTCCTCATAACCGTTGGCGCGACCTCAGTGTCGCGTACGGTTGAGCAGCGATGACGGGCAAAGGTTTCGTTTTTCTCGGCGCCGGTCGACCATCGAAAGGCACCTGGGCGCTGAACTATAGTCATAACGGGCATACGCTTGAGGACAAGGACTTCCATGGGTGCGGCCAGAAAGCAGGACGAGGACGGGCTGATCACAGCCAGCGGCGAGGGCCGTGCCGTGGCGTTGTTCCGCCTGGTGCTGTCGTTCATGGCGGTGATGATGCTGGCATTCGTGCTGGTCGAGGGCTGGCGTACCTGGCGCGACTATCGTCACGCATTCAGCAATGCCGAGAACATGGTCACAACCTCGCCAGGGCCACCAGTCAGCATGCCGAGGATGCCATTCGCCAGGTGGATGCGATCACCGCTGTACTGGCCGAGCGCATCGAAGGCGACGGTTTCGCCCACCTGGACCGCCCTCGGCTGCATGCGTTACTGGCTCAGCAAATGGCGATCATGCCGCAGCTGCATGGCTTGTTCGTCTTTGCT
The DNA here is from genome assembly GCF_001320485.1 of Pseudomonas sp. NBRC 111130. Classification (NCBI taxonomy): domain Bacteria; kingdom Pseudomonadati; phylum Pseudomonadota; class Gammaproteobacteria; order Pseudomonadales; family Pseudomonadaceae; genus Pseudomonas; species Pseudomonas sp. NBRC 111130. The sequence continues at coordinate 96,740 of NZ_BCBG01000013.1, read as the reverse complement.
CCGGACGGTAGCTGGGTGGTGACAGACCGCGCCGCGATACCGCCAAAGGCGAACAATGGCGACCGCGACTACTTCATCTATCACCGCCTGCATACCGACCGCAGCGTGCAGATCGGCTCGGTTGTGCGCAGCCGTACCACTGGCGACCTGATCATTCCCATCTCGCGCCGGTTGGATAACCCTGACGGCAGCTTCGCCGGGGTATTGCTCGGTACCATCAAGGTGGACTGGTTTGTGCGCTACTACGGAGATTTCAAGATCGATGAACGAGGCGCGCTGGTACTGGCCAAGCGCGATGGCACCATCCTGGTTCGCCGGCCGTTCGTGGAGCAGGTGGTGGGGCGCAGCCTGGCCAACAGTGAAGTGTTCCGCAATTACCTGCCCTATGCCAACGAAGGCCTGGCCGAGGCGGTGGCTGTAATTGACGGCACCCCGCGGCTCTATGCCTACCGGGCATTGTCGAGTTACCCGCTGGTGGTCGAGGCCGGCTTGTCACGGGAGTCGATCATCGCGCCCTGGCGGTACGATGTCATCAAGTCGGTTGCGGTACTGCTGCTATTGCTGGTCGGCCTGGCGGCGTTCGGCTGGGTCGTGCTGCGCCAACTGCGCGAGCGCATTTCCATCGAACGGGCGCTGCACCAGGCGCACCAGACCCTCAAGTCACTGGCACTGACCGACAGCCTGACTGGGCTCGGCAACCGCCGGCGGCTGGATGCGGTGTTCGAGGCCGAGCTCAAGCGGGCTCACCGCCAGGGTTACCCGGTAGCGCTGGTGATGCTCGATCTGGATTACTTCAAACTGTACAACGACCGCTATGGTCACCCCGCTGGCGATCAATGCCTGCGGCGCTTTGCCGAGTTGTTGCAGCAAGCCTTGAAGCGGCCGGCGGACTTGGCGGTGCGCTATGGCGGTGAGGAGTTCACCATGTTGCTGCCTGACACCGATGCAGCAGGCGCCGAGCTGGTTGTCGATGAGGTCATGCAGTTGCTGCGCCGCCAGGCAATCCCCCACGCCGGCAGCCCCTTGGGGGTGGTATCGGCCAGTGCCGGGATCGCGGTTGGCCATCCGGCACAAGACGGGTGTAAGCCGGAAAGCCTGATGGCGGCGGCCGATGCAGCCTTGTACCAGGCCAAGCGGCAGGGGCGCGATGGTTATACGGTGGCAGCTGCTTCGGCAGAAAGCGGCGGATGACCGCTCAGGCCAGTGCCAGGCGCATTGCACATCGCCCTGACAAGCCATGCGCACGCTCGGTTGCCAGAATGCCCTGGAGCCTTGGTTCCAAGTGCTTTTCGTCGAGCACCTCGAACCCGTATCGCGCATAGAAAGGGCCATTCCAGGCGACTTGCGCAAACGTGGACAAGGTCAGCTCGCGGGCTCCCCGATGCCGCGCCACGGCACAGGCCTGGTCGAGCAACTGCCTGCCAATACCTTGCCCTTGCGCCTGTAAACGTACCGAAAGTTCATGTATGTGCAGCGCGTTGCCCTCCAGGCTCAGGCATGCAAAACCCAGGGCGGTGCCCTGATCATCCTCGGCCAACCAACTGCCCTGGTGGTCAATGAAGGCCTTGTGCGTTTCTTCGTCCAGCCCCTCGGCACAGGCCAGCCAGGCCAGCTCGGGCAGCCGCAAGAACGCTTGTGCGGCTGATTGTTCGATGGCGATCAACTGGCGGATGTCTGAGTGCAGGGCAGGGCGTATGTGCATGAAATGTTCTCTGTGGGCTGGCACTAGTCTGCGATGAATGACCATGGCTTGCAATGGCGGTGTTATAACGTAACATTCACGCTTTCCCAGCGACCCGAGACTGCCGTGATGACCGAAGAGGAACTGTTGCGCCAGGCCCCCGCAGCCTACATGAACGAAGTCCAACAGCAATTTTTCCGCAACATGCTGCTTGGCCAGCGCGCCGACCTGCAAGCGCGTATCGACGAGGAATTCCAAGCCTTGCGTGAGCAGGAAGTGCTCAGTGACCCGGCCGATATCGGCAGTGCCGAGGAGGAACGGCAATGGCGGCTGCGCTCGCTGGAGCGGGAAAAGAAGCTGCTGGATAAAATCGACCAGGCCCTAGAGCGGCTGGCGCGAGGTGAATATGGCTGGTGCGAGGAAACCGGTGAGCCGATCGGCCTGCGTCGCTTGCTGCTGCGCCCCACGGCAACGCTGTGCATCGAAGCCAAGGAGCGCCAGGAACAGAAGGAGCGTCACCTGCGCGATGAGCGTTAGTCTGTCGCCAGTGCCTGTGGCTGCAATTGCCAGCGCACCGAGCTGACGCCCTTTTCCAGGCTCACCCGACCCACCAGCCGCTCCAGTTGTGCCGGGGCCTGCGGGTTGCCGAGCAGTTCGGCTCGCACTTCAAGGCGGGCTGGGTTGGCCAAGTCTTCACTGTGCAGCGATTGCAGGCGCAACTGTGGGTCGCCCAGGCTGTGCAGCATCAGGCTACGCACCTGGATCTCGTCTTCGGCGCGGCAGACGATGCGCACCTCGAAACGTTGATCGACCTCGTTGGCCGGCAGCACCTCCTGGCGGTCCAGCCGCTGGGCGATATCGCGCAGCAGGATGTTGGCACACAGCACCATCAGGCTGCCAAGCGTTGCTTCAAGCAACAGCCCGAGGCTGCACAACACACCGATCGCGGCGGTGCACCAGAGCGTGGCGGCGGTGTTCAGGCCACGCACATTGAAGCCGTCGCGCATGATGACGCCGCCACCGAGAAACCCGATGCCCGACACCACGTAGGCGGCCACCCGCGAGGCATCGTTGGGGGCCATGCCTGGCACCGCCTGGGTCATCAGCACGAACAGGCAGGCACCGGTGCTGACCAGCGCGTTGGTACGCAGCCCGGTCAGGCGTTGGCGCAGTTGCCGTTCGGCACCGATCAGGGCGCCGAGCAGCAGGGCAATGCTGACACGCAGCAGAAAGACTTTCCAATCCATAGCAAACCTCTTCCACGGGCACACGCCCGCACGGTTGAATAACCAGAAAATGCGCAGGACCACGAAAGGGAAGAGGGGAAAGCCGTCAAAGGCTGGAGATTTCCACCGCCTGGCCAATGGCGAGACAGTGGCAGGAAGCTGCCGGACTAGCTCGCCGTGTGGGCCTGTCGCAAGCGACTGGGGCTACTGTCCAAAGCAGGACTCCTGTTCAGGGATGCGAAATTGCGTCGCGGACCTTACGCCGCCGCCAGCACTGGGTCAAGAGTAAAAACATGACAAGAAATCCATTCGGAAATGCCCTACAGCCGGTCACGCCTGCGTGGAAATAAACCTGGGGAATCGGTACCCTAGCGCCATTTTCCGCCATACCCCGGACCGTTACATGCTGTTCAATCTCACCGTGCTGCTTGGCACCCTGGTGGCCATGGAAGGTGTCGGCACGCTGGCTCACAAGTACATCATGCATGGCTGGGGCTGGTGGCTGCACCGTTCGCACCATGAGCCGCAGCTGGGCATGCTGGAAACCAACGACCTGTACCTGGTGGCGCTGGGCCTGGTCGCCACGGCGCTGATCGCCCTGGGCAAGGCCGGCCACGCGCCATTGCAGTGGGTGGGCGCTGGCGTGGCCGGGTATGGGGTGCTGTACGTACTGGCCCATGATGGCTTCTTTCACCGCCACTGGCCGCGCAAGCCACGGCCAGTCAACCGCTACCTCAAGCGGCTGCACCGCGCCCATCAGTTGCACCATGCCGTCAAGGGGCGCACGGGCAGCGTTTCGTTCGGTTTTTTCTATGCGCCGCCATTGAAGGTGCTCAAGCGCCAGTTGCAGGCGCGGCTGCCACGCGACCGCGGCTGACCCACCAGCCAAACCCTGCTGCGGTGAAGAACATGATCAGGCTGTACAGCGCGGCGGGTACAGCCATGGTGGCGTTGTTCAGCAACGATGGGCTCAGTGCCAGGGCGATGGCCAGGGTGCCGTTGTGGATGCCGATTTCCATGCCGATGGCAATGGCCTGGCGCTTGGGGATGCTCACCAGCCGTGGTACCCAGTAGCCGAGCGTCAGGCTGATCAGGTTGAACAGCAGGGCCGCCAGACCCACCACCGGAGCGTAGGCGACGACGGTCTGCCAATCCTTGGCCAACGCCAGCACGATGGTGAATGCCAGGAACAGCGCGGCCACCAGTTTCATCGGTTTTTCCATGCCTGCAGCAAAGCGCGGCGCCCAATGGCGGATGAGCATGCCCAGTGCCACCGGCAGCAGGACAATGGCAAACACCTGCATGACCTTGGCAAATTGCAGCGGGATCGCTTGGTCCGATGCCATGAACCACCCCAGCGACAGGTTCACCAGCAGCGGCATGGTCAGGATCGCGATCAGCGAATTGACCGCTGTCAGGGTGATATTCAGCGCTACGTCGCCGTGGGCCAGGTGGCTGAACAGGTTGGCAGTGGTGCCACCCGGGGAGGCTGCCAGCAGCATCAGGCCGACCGCCAGCGCCGGCTCCAGGGCAAAGCCATTGGCGATCAGGAAGCACACCAGCGGCAACAGCAGGATCTGGCAACACAGGCCGACCACCACCGGTTTCGGGTATTTCACCACGCGGGCGAAATCGGCCAGCGTCAGCGATAAGCCCAGGCCGAGCATGATGATGCCCAGCGCCAGAGGAAGGAATGCAGTCAGCAAGGGAGAGGCGGTCATCGGCGGGCACTCGGGCAAAGGATGCAGGCAGTCTAGGCCGGCCTTGCGGACTGGCTAATCGCAATGCGCCAGTACTTGGTAACCGTTTGTTACCGGATTGCCAGTGAACCTTGCCGCACAGCGTCTGCATGCCGCGTTGCGATGGGCGCTCCGGCGCAGTAGCATTCCGCTTTTTTGCCGAGGATTAGCCTGTCATGCCGTTCCAGCAAGGTCTGCTTGCCACCCCTGTGCCGGCCCACGCCCGCCACCTGTTCTTTGCCCTGCAGTCGCCCGAGGCGTTGCCTGCCGTACTGGATGCATTGCTGCCGCAGGTGGATGGCCAGAACCTGATCCTCGGTATCGGTGCGCCATTGGTGAAAGCCTTGGGGCGTGACGTACCCGGCCTGCGCGCCTTCCCGCAGCTGGATGCCGCGGTGGAAAACCCCAGCACCCAACACGCCTTGTGGCTGTGGCTGCGCGGCAACGAGCGCGGTGATTTGCTGCTCCAGGCCCAGGCGCTGGAACAGGCGCTGGCCCCGGCACTGCGCCTGGCGGACAGCGTCGACGGCTTTTTGCACCGCGGTGGCCACGACCTTACCGGCTACCAGGACGGCACCGAGAACCCGGTGGACCTGGATGCCGTGGACGCCGCCATTCTGGCCGGCGAGCAGCCGGGGCTGGCCGGTTCCAGCTTTGCCGCCTTCCAGCTGTGGAAACATGACCTGGACTATTTCAAGTCACTGCCCCAGGCCGACCAGGACAACATCATCGGCCGCCGCCTGAGCGACAACGAAGAACTCGACGACGCGCCGGAGTCGGCCCACGTCAAGCGCACCGCCCAGGAAAGCTTCGCGCCAGAGGCCTTCATGGTGCGCCGCTCGGTCGCCTGGGCCGACAGCCGCGGCGCAGGCCTGGCGTTCGTCGCCCTGGGCCCTAGCTTCGATGCCTTCGAAGTGCAACTGCGGCGCATGAGCGGCCTGGAAGACGGCATCATCGACGGCCTGTACCGCTTCAGCCGGCCGCTGACCGGCGGCTACTACTGGTGCCCACCCATGGCTGCGGCGGGTCTGGATCTGAGCGCGCTGCTGCAGGCCTGATTACAAAACATCCAGATACAGAATCAACTGCCGGCGCAGGATAGAGCGGCTAGCCTTGGAAGTTTCCGACTTATGACGGGAGCTTTGCCATGTACAAGCGTCGCGATGTCCTACGCGCCAGTGCGGCTTTGGCGCTGGTTGCCGCCAGCCCATGGCTGCAGGCCGCCGGCCCTGGCGGATTGCTGACGCGCAAGGTCCCGAGCACAGGCGAGGCCTTGCCGGTGATTGGTGCCGGTACCTCTGGCAGCTTTGAAGTCGAGGCCGGCTCTGCCGCGTACCAGCAGCTCAAGGTGGTGCTCAAGGCGTTCTTCGATGGTGGCGGCAAGGTCATCGACACCTCGCCCAATTATGGCGGCGCCGACCGCATGCTCGGCCAGTTGCTGGAGGAGGGTGGCTGGCACAAGCAGTGCTTCATCGCCACCAAGATCGCCGCCGACAGCCAGGCCGAAGCCCAGGCGCAATGGGCCGGCACGCTCAAGAGCCTGCGTACCGACACGGTCGACCTGTTGCAGATTCACAACCTGCGCGACTGGCAAACGCAATTGCCCTACGCACGCGAGCTCAAGCAGCAGGGCAAGACCCGTTACGTCGGTATCACTCATTACCTGAACAGTGGCCACGAAGACGTGGCGCGCATCGTCCGCAGCGAGCCGCTGGACTTCATCCAGATCAACTATTCGGTGAATGCCCCGCACGCCGCACGCGAACTGTTGCCGCTGTGTCAGGACAAGGGCGTCGCCGTGCTGGTCAACCGTGCCTTCGACGACGGCCGGCTGTTCGCCAGGGTCAAGGACCAGGCCTTGCCGGCATGGGCGGCCGAGGCCGGAATCGGCAGCTGGGCGCAGCTGTTTCTCAAGTTCGCCATCAGCCATCCGGCCGTGACGACGGTCATCCCCGCGACCGGGCGTCCTGAGCGCCAGCTTGACCAGCTCAAGGCAGGGCATGAGCCTTTGCTCAGCCAGGCGCAACAGCAAGCGCTGATCAAGCAGTTCGCCTGAAGCCATGGGCAACTGGCGCAAGCGCCTGGACGAGGGGCTGAGTATCGAGCCAGGCGAGGGCCCGGCAGTCATCGCTGGGTTGTCTTTGTTCTACCTGCTGTTCACCGGCTATTTCATGCTGCGCCCGGTGCGCGAAACCATGGGTGTGGCGGGCGGTGTCGACAACCTGCAATGGCTGTTCACCGGTACGTTTGTTGCCACCCTGGCCTGCCTGCCGTTGTTCGGCTGGCTGGCCTCGAAGGTACGTCGCCGGCACATCCTGCCCTGGACTTATGGTTTCTTCGCCAGCAACCTGTTGCTGTTCGCTGTGCTGTTTGCAGTGGATCCAGAGGACGTGTGGAATGCCCGGGCGTTCTACATATGGCTGTCCGTGTTCAACCTGCTGAGCATTTCGCTGGCCTGGAGCGTGCTCACCGACCTGTTTTCCACCGAGCAAGGCAAGCGCTTGTTCGGCCTGCTGGCCGCCGGGGCCAGCCTGGGAGGCCTGAGCGGGCCGATCCTGGGCACCCTGCTGGTGGCGCCGCTGGGGCACGCCGGGTTAGTGCTTCTGGCCGGGGTGTTGCTGTTGGGCAGCGTATTCGCCTGCCTCGTATTGCAACGCTGGCGCGATCGCAACCCGTTTCCCGTAGCGAATGAACAGCCCTCATCGCGCCCGTTGGGTGGCAATCCCTTCGCTGGCGCGCTGGCCGTGCTGCGTTCGCCGTATTTGCTGACAATTGCCTTGTTCGTGACGCTGCTCGCCAGCGTCAGCACGTTCTTGTACTTCGAACAGGCTCGCATCGTCAGCGAAACCTTCACCGATCGTACCCGCCAGACCCAGGTGTTCGGCCTGATCGACTCCGTGGTGCAAGCGCTGGCGGTCCTCACTCAGGTGTTTCTCACCGGCCGCCTGGCCAGGCGCTTGGGGGTAGGGGTGTTGCTGGTGGCGGTACCCCTGGTGATGGCTGCCGGCTTCGTGTGGCTGGCCCTGGCGCCCGTATTCGCCGTCTTCGTGGTGGTCATGGTGGTGCGCCGGGCAGGTGAATACGCGCTGGTGCGGCCGGGCCGCGAGATGTTGTTCACGGTGTTGCCGGCCGAAGACAAATACAAGGCGAAGAATTTTCTCGACACCGTGGTCTACCGCGGTGGCGATGCCCTGAGTGGCTGGTTCAAACGTGGCCTGGACCTGCTGGCTGATCATCCGCCGCTGGCGATGCTGATCGGCTCTGTGCTGGCGGTAGGCTGGGCTTTCACCGGCGCCTGGCTGGGAAGGCGGCAGCGCCAGGCAGAATCGGCTGGCGCGCCAAATAATCTATCGCCGCTTATTTAACGCCGCCGGTCCGAACCCTTCGCAATAAAACGAATCCCCCGTTATGGCCGAACTCCCACCTTATGTACGGCGCAGCGCCGTGCACCTTCGAAGCCACAAGAGGTGAGAGACCATGGCCAGCAAAGAGAACAGCCGCACCGGCAGCCAGGGTGGCAACAAGAACCCAGGCAACTTCGCCAACGACCGCGAAAAAGCATCCGAAGCAGGGCGCAAAGGCGGCCAGAGCTCTGGCGGCGGGCGCAGCAGCAGTAGCGAGTCGAGCCGCAAGGGCGGCCGTTCGTAACGCAGGGTACGCGGTGCCAGGGCAACCTGGCATCGCGATTGACCGCAATGGGAGGTCCTATGCACCTGAAGCCCCTGATCGTCTTGCTTGGCAGCCTTACGCTGCTCGGCGGCTGTTTCGACCGCGACAACAACCATCCTGGCAAGGACAACGACTCGAGCAAGGCGTCGGTGCAGATGCAGCAGCATGACGAAAAACCCGCGCCGCAACCTGCTCCGGATCCAGAGCCGATGCCGCGAGATGACAAAAGCCAATGATTGCATGAGGAGCATGGCATGACGGTAATGACCCGCAACCTTGCCGCCGCCGCCGCAGCCCCGACGACGGACTGCCTGCTTAAGCGTTACCAGACCATGCTGGAAGGGTTTGATGCGTGCGCCGCCCCTTGGCTTGAAAAACAGCTCGCACGCGCCGAGCAATTGCAAGACGACCTGCCGGACTCACCGGGCCAGCTGGCTGAGTGGAGTGCGCAGCATGCCGCCCAGGTGGCCAGCGATTACGCCGCCTATCTTGCCGAACGGCAGCGTGGCGCGCCGCGGCGCTATTTCAGCAATCGCTCACAGGCAATGTGGTTTCTGCAGCAGGTGGCGCCGACCAAGGCCGTGGACGGCGCCTGGCTGCAGGGCACCTTGCAGCACTGGGCAGACCTGCGCTACCACGGCTTGATCCGCACCTATCTGGAAGAGCTGGGCAACGGCGACCCGCGCTGCAATCACGTGCTGATCTATCAGCGTCTGTTGAGCCGCCTCGGGTCGCATCCGCTGTTGCTGCCTGATGACCGTTATCTGCAAGGCGCATTGCAGCTTGCCTTGGGCCAATACAGTGAACGCTTCCTGCCCGAGGTGATCGGCTACAACCTCGGTTATGAACAGCCGCCACTGCACCTGCTGATCACCACCTATGAACTGGCCGAACTGGGCATCGATGGCCACTATTTCCAGCTACATGTGACCATCGACAACGCTGCCAGCGGTCATGCGCAGAAGTCGATAGAAGCTGTACAGCAACTGTGCCCCGCGGGTGAAGAAGCAGACTTCTATGCGCGTGTACGTCGAGGCTATCGCCTCAATGACCTGGGCATGGACACTCCCAGCCTGATTGCCAGTTTCGACCTGCACGCGCAACTGATCGCTGCGCTGGAGCAAAAGAGCCTGTACGGGCGCTTCATGCATGCCGACCGCTGCCGCTTGCAAAAGCGCACGATCAACCAGTGGCTGGCCGAGCCGGGCGCGATGCCTGCCTTTGTTGACGCCATGTGCGAGCAAGGATGGATCAGGCGCGGCGAAGACCCCAGCCAAAGCCGTTGGTGGAAGGTGATCGAAGGGCCGGCGGCACCGATGTACGGCGTGTTCACGGTTTACGAAAAGCAGCTCTGGCATGACTGGATAGCGGCTGACTGGCAAGCGCCGCTGCGCCGTGTGCAACCGGGAAGTTGGGAGCCGCACCTGGACATGGACGCAGCGCCAGGCCCGTTACCCGCCAATCAGGACATCCCTGCCCTGATCGAACGCATGCTTGGCAATCGCCATGCGTCCCCGGACGGGCTGCTGGCCACCCGGGCCTATCTGCAAGCCACCGGTCTCGCTCAGGAGGAGCCCCACTGATGATGCTGGAACCTCAACAAGCTCGCGCCGATGAGGCGCTGCTGCAACTGGGCAAACGCTTGCGTGCCGACGGTTACCGCTTTACCTGTGTGACGCCTGCCACCCATGGACGCAACAACGCGCGCGCAGGTGCCGAGCGCGCGACGACTTTGCGTGATGTGTTTGGCTGGAGCCGCCCCTTTGCGCCGTCTCTGCTGTCAGCTGATGAATTGGAGCAACTGCAGCAAGCGCAGCTACTCACCGAGGCAGAGGGTTTGCTGCGCAGCAAGGTCCGCTTCGCCAGCCTCGACGAGTTGTTGCTGGTGCATTCCGCGTACCCGACAGAGGCCAGTGATGCGGTGTTCTTTGGCCCAGACAGCTACCGCTTCGCTCAGGTCATTCATGACCATCTGCAACGCCGCCATACGCGCGTACAACACGCCGTGGACATCGGCTGTGGCAGCGGAGTGGGCGCCTTGCTCATTGCCCGGGCGGCGCAGCATGCCCAGGTCAGCGCGGTCGACATCAACCCCCTGGCTCTGCGCTACACCGCGATCAACGCTGCCTTGGCCGGGGTGAGCAACTTGTCGGTGGAACCGAGTGACGTGCTCGATGGTATTACCGGCACCTTCGACCTGATCGTGGCAAACCCTCCCTACATGCTCGATGCCGGGCAACGGACTTATCGCCACGGTGGTGGCTCGCTGGGCGCAGAACTGTCGCTGCGCATCGTCGAGCAGGCGTGTGAACGCCTCAGCGCCCACGGCTCGTTGTTGCTGTACACCGGGGTTGCCATCATCGACGGTCGAGATGCACTGCTGGAGGCCGTGCGCTTGCGCCTGGCCGGCCCGCAATGGTCGTGGAGCTATCGGGAAATCGACCCCGACGTGTTCGGCGAACAATTGGATGAAGCGGGGTATGAGCGGGTCGAGCGCATCGCCGCAGTCGCCCTGACCGTTACTCGCAATGGGTAACGCCATGACGCCGCCTTGTACGTTCGGCATAGAAGAAGAATACCTGCTGGTGGATATTTCCAGCGGCCGGGTGCCGGTGACGCCGTCATTGACCGTCACCCGGCGTTGCCGTGAGGTGTTGGGCAAGCACTTCACCGAAGAGATGTTTCGTAGCCAGGTGGAGGTGGTTTCACCGGTGCTCGCCTCAACAGGGGAGGCCCGCGAGTTCTTTACCCTGAGCCGTCATAGTCTGCAGCAAGCCCTGGCCGCAGAGGGCATTGGCCTGTATGGCGCTGCCAGTCATCCCAATGCGCCGTGGCTGAAGCACAAGCCCAGGTCCTCGGCGCACTACCGGCAGGTGTTCGACGATTACCGCCACGTCGCACGCAGGTCGCTGGTCAATGGCCTGCATATCCACGTAGGCGTGCCCGGGGGCTGCGACCGGATGCAATTGATCAATCGCCTGGTGGGCTGGCTGCCACTGTTCCTCGCATTGAGCGCATCGTCACCGCTGTGGCAGGGGCAGGAAACCGGCTACATGAGTTATCGGCGGGTGATTTGCGGCGAGTGGCCGCACATGGGGCTGCCAGAGCCGCTGGCCGACTGGGCGGCCTACGAGCGCTATCGGGCGTTGTTGCAACGCACGGGGTCGATGGCTGACGACGGTGACTTCTGGTGGGCTATCAGGCCCTCGCGACGCTTTCCGACCGTGGAGCTGCGCATTTGCGATGCCTGCCCCAACATCGAAGATGCGTTGTGCATCGCCGCGTTGTTCCGCCACCTTGTGGAACATGCCTTGGCGTATCGTCACCCGTGTGGCCCGCTGGTCCGGGAGCTTCGTTGGGTTACTCAGGAAAACTACTGGCGAGCCCTGCGTCACGGCAGGCATGCCGAATTCATTGGTATCGACGCGCAACAGCCGGTCACGGCCGAGGGCTGGCTGGCTCAGCTCGAGAGCCAGTTTCCGGTCGACACCGTGGACGCCGAACGGGGTTTCATGCGCGCCCGGCAGATCCTGCGCGATGGCAACAGTGCCGACAGGCAGTTGGCCTGCCTGCGCCAGGCCCGTGACAACGGCTTGAACCCTGCCCAGGCGCAGCGCCAGGTGATCGACCTGGTGCTGCAGCAAGGGTCATGCACAGCGGCCAGCAGCGCTGCCTGAGTTCATCGGCTTGCAATCCTTCGGGTTTGGCTGACAATGGCTGCGCATTTCGCCAGCCACCCGGACCCACTCCATGACCACACCCCTCATGCTGCATGACATCCCACTGGACGACATCCTGTTTGTCTTCGCCCTGGAAGACGAGGCGGGCAGCGCTTTCGCCGGCTGCAATGTGCTGTTCACCGGTATCGGCAAGGTTAACGCAGCGATCGCGCTGACCCAGGCACTGCAGCGCCAGCGCCCGCGTCTGATCGTCAACCTTGGGTCGGCGGGCAGCCAACGTTACGGCAAGGGCCAAGTGGTGTGTTGCAACCGCTTCGTACAGCGCGACATGGACGCGACACCCCTCGGCTTCGCCCGCTATGAAACGCCGCTTTCGCAGCTGCCAATCGTGCTCGAGCATGGTCTGGTACAGCCTGGTGTGCCATTGGGCGTGTGCGGCAGCGGTGACAGCTTTGAGACCGGTCATGGCGAAGCGCCCTACGACGTGGTCGACATGGAGGCCTATGTGCTGGCCCGGATCGCCCGCGACGAGGGTATCGGGCTGCTCTGCCTGAAATACATATCCGATGACGCGGGCAGCGATGCTGCCGGCGATTGGGCGGTGCAGGTTCATCTGGCGGCCGAAGCCTTGAAACGTGTGCTGTTCAGCCAGTCGCACTGAGGCGCAACTGGAATAAACCTTCCGCACCTCCCGCAGTCAGTTGATGAAAGGGCCCGGCATTTTGGGCAGGGAGGTGACGGATGAGCATTATCTGCTTGCTGCGTGGTTGCCATTGGCGCGCCATGCCTGAGGTGAAAATTTCCGGGTTGCAGTGCCATTGCTGCGAGCGCTGCGGTACGCTGCGCTACTGCCAGCCCGGCCAACCGTAGGAGGCGCTCATGGCCAGGGCTATCTGGAAAGGCGCTATCAGCTTCGGCTTGGTGCATATCCCCGTTTCGCTCAACACCGCCGTGCGCACCGAGCGAGTCGATTTCGACTGGCTCGACAAGCGCAGCATGGAGCCGGTGGGCTATAAGCGGGTGAACAAGGTGAGCGGCAAGGACATCGACAAGGAAAACATCGTCAAAGGCGTGGAATACGAAAAAGGCCGTTATGTGGTCATCAGCGAAGACGAGATTCGCAAGGCGCGCCCCGAAGCCACCCAGACCATCGACATCTTCTCGTTCGTCGAAGCCAGCGAGATTCCGCTCCAGCACTTCGATACCCCTTACTACCTCAGCCCGGACAAACGCGGCGGCAAGGTATACGCGCTGTTGCGCGAGACATTGGAAAGTACCGGCAAGGTCGCCTTGGCCACGGTCGTGCTGCATACGCGTCAGCACCTGGCACTGCTGCGCCCGCTTGACCAAGCGCTGGTGATGATCACCCTGCGCTGGCCCGAGGAAGTGCGTGGGCTGGAAACGCTGGAGCTGGACAAGAGCGTGACCGACAGCAAGCTGGACAAGCGTGAGCTGGACATGGCCAAGCGGCTGGTGGAGGACATGAGCGGGCCCTGGACGCCCGATGAGTACCACGACGCTTTTCGCCAGACCATCATGGACCTGGTTGAAGAGAAGGCCAGCAAGGGCAAGATCGCCGTGGTCGAGAAGGGCGAGGGTGGGGCCGCCGAGAAGGGTGCCGACATCATCGATCTGACCGAGCTGCTCAAACGCAGCCTGGGTGGCAAGGCAACGAAGAAGGCAACCGCTGAGAAGAAACCCGCCAAGCGCCCGCGCAAAGCCTCCTGAATGCTGTCCCGGCCGGTTGACGGGCTCACCCGTGAACAGGTCGGGACAGGCAGCTACAGACTCGCCAGGTAGTCCCCGAAACCTTCCCGTGCCCGACTGTCGATGCGGCTACTGGTGGCCACGCTGTGCCTGGCAGTCCAGACGATCTGTGCGCCCTCAGCCTCAAGATCACGCACCAGCTGCACATCTTCATGTGCCGCCAGCGGCTGAAAGCCGCCAACCCGCTCATAGGCGCGCGCGCACACACCCAGATTGGCGCCATGGATGTGCCGATGGCCTTCCCGTGCCTCATAGCGGCTGAGGTACAGCTTACGCAGTGCCGCCCGTTGCCAAGGCTGCCAGCGGGCGATATGCACCGTGCCGCACACCACTTCGGCCGCACACGCCAACTGCGACAGCAGCCAGTGCGCCGGCACCTGGCTATCGGCATCGGTACAGGCCAGCCAGCTGGCACCGCGTTCGAGCATCCAACGGGCCCCCAAGCGGCGCGCCATGCCGACACTTCCCGCCTCGACCTCCAGCGCATCCACACCATAGCGGGCGGTCACCCGGGCACTAGCATCGACACAGCGGTCCAGCACCACCAGCACACGTACCGTATGGCCAGCCTGTTCGGCCAAGGCAACGGCGGCCGCCATTGCGGTCAGGCAACGCCCCAGGCGCCGCGCTTCGTTATGCGCGGGGATCACCACGCCGATCATGGGCAGGTCTCATCCAGGTCGACCACGCTGGGCTGGCATGACCAGTACTCAAGCATGAAGTCGGCCTCTTCATGGCGATAAACCGAAAACAGTGGCAAGTGCTTGGCCAACAACTGGTGCACTTCCCGACCATCCTGCGGGCAACCGGCGATTGGATGCTTCCAGTGACAGGCCAGCAGTCCGCCGTCATAGCTCAGGCTGGCGACCGATTGCTCGATCACCTGCAGCCAATCGGTGGGGTCCAGGTAGTACCCGACCTCGCTCAGCACGATCAGGTCGAAGCGCCCTCCAGGCCAGTCACCCGGTAGCCTGGCTTGTTCTACCGAGGCATTGCGCACCTCGGCCAGGCGTTGGCGGGCCAGCTGCACAGCGGTGGGGTCGAGGTCCTGGCACAGCAGCTCCGCACAGCGCTCAGCCAGCAGCGCACTCAGTTCGCCATTGGCGCAGGCAGGCTCGAACACCCGTTGATAGCATTGACGCGGCAGGCTGGCCATCACCAGCTCGCGTTTGCGTTTTTCATACCACCGGGTGCGAAATGCCCAGGGATCTTCGGTAGCGGCATACAAATCGGCGAAATACTGCGCATCGAGGCTCATGACTACTCCGTTTACAGGAACACCAGTTCGAAAGGTTGCAGCAGGCACTCCTGCAGGTGCGCAGGCAGCACCGCAGGCTGCGCGCCGTCTGGTACCAGCTGGCTGACATGGGCGGCGAGCGCCTTGCGTTTGCGTGCCAGGCTGGCTTCGCCGAGTTGCACCCGGTGGGCGCGGGGCCAGGGCAGGCGCGGGTCATCCGGTTGCGCCCAATGCCAGGCCCAGACCGGCACTTCTATCAGCTGCGCGTTGCGCGCCAGAGCGGCCTGGGCTGCTGCTCGGCCAACCGCTTCGTGGTCGCAGTGGCCATCGCCTCGCCAGGTCGCCATCAACAGGTCGTCGGG
Source organism: Pseudomonas sp. NBRC 111130 (assembly GCF_001320485.1). Classification (NCBI taxonomy): domain Bacteria; kingdom Pseudomonadati; phylum Pseudomonadota; class Gammaproteobacteria; order Pseudomonadales; family Pseudomonadaceae; genus Pseudomonas; species Pseudomonas sp. NBRC 111130. Next base: position 81,379 of record NZ_BCBG01000013.1, on the reverse strand, counting down.
GCGCAGGCACTGGGACAGGTGGTTGGTGAGAAACGCTTCTTCACGGGGCAGGCCGCCATCTTTGAGGTTGAGCCTGCGCCATTCCAGGCGGTTGGGGTCCAGGTCAAGCTGAACCAAGGCCTGCCGGCTCTCCAGTGGCCGTTGACGGCGCAGGCGATGCTCGCTCCACTGCGCCGAGCCCGGGTGGCTGCCTTCGCCATCGGTTGCGGAAATGATCAGCAGATCAGCCTCACGGCCGCGAAAGTGGGTAAGCAGGCCGCCCGCCATCAGGATCTCATCATCCGGGTGCGGTGCGACCAGTACCAGCCGGCGCCCAGGTGGGCAGAGCTGCTGCGGGGACATCCAGGTGGCACGGGCCAGGTGGGCCGCGTGTTGCCAGGCAGACCACGGCGTACCGCTGCTGGCCTGGATCAGGTCTTCACTCATAGTTGCCAAGCTCCTGCCGGCACCTGTGCTACCTGTTGGCCCAGCGCGGCGAGGTCCCGTTCGGCATGGCTCTGACGCAGGTAGACCGGCAGGTCGGCACTGAGGCGGGCGAAATGACTGTTGCGGCAAAATGGGCTCGCGCCCAGCGCCCGGCCGACGTGGTTGATGACGTGGTCGACCGCCTGCTCCACTTGGGCGCGGGTGCGGCGCACTTCGAAACTGGCATCCGCGTCGGGGTGCTGATCGATCCATTGCGCACATTCGCGCAACGCGGCGCGGGCGCCATACAAGGCGGCATCGACCGCGCCGAGGTGGGCCTGGGCATGGACGTCGGGGTGCGGGTTGCGACAGTAGGCGCGCAGATAATCCGCAAGAGCTTCCGCTGCACCGTACCAACAGGCGGCAATACCGGCGCCGCCATGCCAGAACCCCGGGCGCGACAGGTATTGCCCGGGGCGGCCGATGGCAGTGCCAGGGGAGTTGTCGAAGGTCACTTCGATGCTGGCGGTAGTGCCCATGCCCACTGCCTGCCAGCTTTCGATGTTCAGCCCCTGGCTGGGTTGCGACAGTTCGATGGCCACCAGTTGCGGCTGGTCTCCCTCGGCCCAGGCGGTAATCAACGCCCGGTCGATCTGCAACGCACCTGAACACCAGGCCTTGCGGCCGGCCAACCGCACGCTGTCACCCTCACGCGCCACGATCTGCGCGCGCGCTTCGGGCGGCTCAGCAGCCCAGACGCCCCATATGCCGTCGGCGACAAGGTGGGCGGCCCCGCATTCGGCCAATATCGCCATCGCGTCGGTATGCCCTTCATACAACTTGGCCAAGGCCAGGTCGCACCCTGCCACCCGGGCCAGGGTCTGCCAGCGCTGCAAGGTGCTGCCCTGACCAGGCAATGGCAGCAGGTCCAGCTGATCGGCGCGTAACGCCTGAATCAATTGCGGCAGCTGCGTGTCGAGGTTCAAGGGTTGTGGTCGCTCGCAGAAGTCGCGAAGCAAACGATCGAGGTTGTTCAGGTCGAAATCCTGGATGATGCTCATGCCAGCCCCATTTTCTTGCGCATGCCTGCGGTGATGTTTTGGCGGGTCTTGCCCATCTGCGCCCATGGGTCGTCCACCTCGGCCAGGCGTTCGCGCAGGTTGCCGATGTGCCATTGGTTGGCGCCCTTGAGCTGGCCCAGTTCCTCACGCCAGATCGGTACCGAAACCGGCAGCCCCTCCCGCGCCCGCAACGAGTAGGCGCAGACGGTAGTGGCACCCTTGCCGTTGCGCAGGTAGTCGATGAAGATCTTGCCGACCCGATTCTTGGGCCCTGATACGGCACTCAAGCGGTCGGGGAACAACTTGGCCAGGTAATTGACGATGGCGTGGCTGAAATCCTTGACTTCATCCCAGCCGGCACGCCGTGTCAGCGGCACCACCAGGTGCATGCCTTTGCCGCCGCTGGTTTTCAGAAAGACCTTGAGCCCGAGCTCGTCGAGCAGGGTGAGCGTCAGTTGCGTGGCCTCGAGCATGGCTTTCCACGGCAGCGCAGGGTCGGGGTCGAGGTCGAGCACGAAGCGGTCAGGCTTGTCGAAGTCCTTGTCGGTACCGTTCCAGGTATGCATCTCCAGCATGTTCATCTGTACGGCGCCGAGCAATGTGTCGGGGCGATTGATGACCATTGCCGCCTGGCCAGCCTCGGCCTTGTCATAACTGACCACGTTCGGGATGTGCAACTGGCCGGCGTTTTTCTGGAAGAACAGCTCGCCGCCCAGGCCATCGGGGGCGCGCACCAGTGCGACCGGGCGGCCCTTGAGCTGCGGCAGTATCCACTGGCTGACTGCCGCATAGTACTCGGCGACCTGGCGTTTGGTGGCACCCACAGTGGGGTCGATGACGCGGTCAGGGTGGGTCAGGCGCAGTTCACCGAGGTCGTCCGGCAGCTCGGCTTGCTTGCGTTTGGGTACGCTCTTGCCAGGCATGGCGCGCTCCAGGTCGATGTCGGTGGCTGGCTTGTCGTCGCGCAGCCCGTGGAATACCGAATGGCGCACCACGCCGTCGCGGGTCATCTGGGCATAGGCAACTTCAGCCAGCAACTGTGGCTTCAGCCAATGTACGCTGCGCGCCTCGGCCCCGGTAGGCGGCTTGGGCAGGGCAGGCTTGTCGATCTCCAGGGGTTTGAGGCGGGCAAGGATGCTGTCCAGGGTGGTGGCGCTGAAGCCCGTACCGACCTTGCCGGCGTAGCGCAACTCGCCGCTGTCGTCGTCATGCAACGCCAGCAACAACGCGCCGAAGCCGGTGCGGCTGCCCTTGGGGTCGGTGTAGCCGACAATCACGAATTCCTGGCGTTGCTTGCACTTGAGCTTGACCCAGTCGGCACTGCGCCGGCCGACATAGGGGCTGTCGGCGCGCTTGCCGATGAGGCCCTCGAGTTCCAGCCGACAAGCGCTGTCGAGCAACGAGTCGACAGGCTGGTCGAAATCCTGCGAGTACCTGAGCAGCTCCGATTCACTGTGCTCGAGCAAGCGGCGCAAGGCCTCACGCCGTTCCTGCAAGGGCACCTTGCGCAGGTCCTGATTGCCTAGATACGGCAGGTCGAAAACGTAGTAGCAGATCTGTTCATCACGCTCGGTATCGAAGGCGTTCTGCAGGGCCTGGAAGTCGGCCTTGCCGTTTTCGTCGTTGACCACCATCTCGCCATCGAGCCAGGCGCGATCCACCCCCAATGCCCGCAGCGCCGCGACTTGCCCAGGCATCTTGGCCGTCCAGTCGTGGCCATTGCGGGTGAACAGGCGGACATCGTCACCGTCTATCCGGGCAAGTATGCGATAACCATCGAATTTCACTTCATAGTGCCAGTCACCCGCTGGCGGCGAGTCGACCAGGGTTGCCAGCTGGGGTTGCAGTCGATCGGGCAGCGCCGCCTTGACCGCGCTGCCGGCGCGCTTTTTGGCCGGCTTTGCAGGCGCAGCACGCGGATGCAGGGTGCGATCGCTGATGACGCTGTCCGGTTGCGCCTCGACGATGCGGTAGTCGTCTTCGCTGCGGGCTTCGCCGTCGTGGGACTTGACCAGCATCCATTGCTCTTTCTTGCCCGCCAGGTGGGTGCGAAAGAGGTTCCATACGCCCGCCAGCTTCTCACCCTGCAAGCGAAAGCGCAGCTTGCCCTTGGCATAGGCCTGCCGAGGATCGCCTTCGGGCTCCCATACCCCGCGGTCCCAGACGATGACATCGCCGGCACCGTAGTGCCCCTCCGGGATATGCCCCTCGAAGTCGGCATAGTCCAGCGGGTGATCCTCGACGTGAACCGCCAGGCGCCGCACCTTTGGATCGAGCGAAGGGCCTTTGGGTATCGCCCAGCTCTTCAGGGTGCCGTCCAGTTCCAGGCGGAAGTCGTAGTGCAGGTGGCTGGCATCATGCTTTTGTATGCAGAACTGCAGTGCGTGAGCGCGTTTGCCTCGGCCTCCCTTGCCGCTGGGCTCGGGCGTGGCGTTGAAATCGCGCTTGCGCTCGTATTCTTCGAGAGGTTTGGCCATGGCGGGCTCCGAATCATCCGCTGTCTGTAGGTTGGGAGATGGCCAGTCGCCCGGTAGTTCAAAAAAACTCTGAATCATCCGCAGCTTGGCGCAGTCGACCGCACGTAAGCCACAGAAGGAGAGCCGATATGTCCGGACCAGATGACCCCAAGCCATACACCCCGACTGAGATCGATGACACGCAAGACCGCATGGGCAGTGTCCATGAGCTGGACTTCAGTGACCGCAACGACGACCGCGTGGGCCGGGTAGGTGACGAGCGGCCTGCACAGGAGGTCGACCAGGAGTTTCCCCCCCGGCGCGTTGCCGAAAGTGGCATGAGCGGAGGGGAAGCGTTGAGCGACAGCTTGCACGAAGACAATGTCACCTATGACGACCTGAGCCCTGACACGCTGCTGGACGAAACCGGTGCCCGCGACCCCCGTGAACCGGGTGATGACAGCGGGCCTGCGGACCAGACCCTGCGTCATGTGGATGCCGAGGAGATCGGCGGTGGCATTGGCCTCGATGAAGCGGAGCTGGCGCGCTCCGCGCCGTTGGACGGCGAGCCGTGGACAGACGACGTCATAGACGATGAACAGGGGAAAACACCATGAACGAGCAACGTTGTGCCTGCAACCATTGCAGTTGCACTGTCGACGCCAACGCCGTGCAGCAGGGCGGCAAAGCCTACTGCTGCGAAGCCTGTGCCAGCGGCCACCGCAATGGCGAGCCCTGCCGGATGGCCGATTGCAAATGCGGCGATATGGAGCAGCCGAAGGAGACCAACGTCGACAATGCCCTGGATGAGACCTTTCCGGCCAGCGACCCGATCTCACCCTGACGGCGGGTCAATGGGTTTGCCAGATGCCTTCGTTACGCTCGCAATCGGCCCGGGCCTGGCCAAGGCTCGGGGTGTCGTAATAGTAGGTAATCACCCTGGCATCCTTGGGCAGGGCCGGCCTCGATGAAGGCTGGTCCTGCCCGGCCGCTTTGGGATTGGCCAGGGTTTCCTGGGTCAACGGCGCAATGCAGCTGCCCACGCTGCCATCGGCACAACGCGCCACCTTGTGTTTTTCCGTGCTGAGCATGTCCTTGCTCTCGTTGCTGCACGACCAGTTGATGGCTTCGGCGGGCATGTTGCTGAAGCTGTAGCAGGTACGCTGCTCGACGGGCTTCACCGCCTCGCTGGAAGAGCGGGTCAGCACATCGCAAGCCTCTGCGAAGGCTTCGCCGTTGGCCAGGCTGACGAGCATCAGCATCATTGCAGGAACGCGCATGATTACCTCCCAGGCCCTCTAGGCCGGTTTGTCGCGCTGGCGCATGGCCTTGGCGCGCTTTTCCAGGATCAGGTAAGTGAGTACGGCTGCCACCAGCGGGATCAGGTAATACAACGTCCGATAGCCCAGCAGCGCCGCCACCAGCGTGCCTTGGCCAAGTTGCCCGTGCAGCAGCGCAAGGAACACCGTCTCGAGCACCCCAAGGCCGGCGGGTATGTGGGCGACCACCCCGGCCACGCAGCTGATAAGCAGGATGCCGAGGATCGATGGGTAGAACGCCTCGCCAGGCAGCAGCCAGAAAATCAGCAAGGCCATCATCGCCCAGTTGCTGGCGCCCAGCGCAACCTGGCACAGGGCCAGACGCAGCGAGGGCAGGGTGACTTCATGCTCACGCCAGCGCCAGGTGCGCTTTTTCGCCAGGCCGCAGGCCAGCAGGTAGCCGATCGCGATCGCCAACAACAGCACGCCGATCAACCGCAGGCCGCCGGCCCCGACCGCCCAGTTGGCCGGCAGCTTGACCAGGCCCAGGGCGAACACGCTACCGGCCAGCAGCATATAGCCCATCCAGTTGGTCAGCAGGCCCAGGGTGAGGATGCGGGTGATGGTTGGCGTATCCAGGCCCAGGCGGCTGTACAGGCGGTACCGCAAGGCCACACCGCCTACCCAGGTGGTGAAGTTGAGGTTGAAGGCATAGCACACGAAGGCTATCGGCAGCACCTGGCGGGCGGGCAACGAGTGGCCGGTGTAGGACCGGGCCAGCAGGTCGTAGCTGGCGAAGATCAGGTAACTGCACAGCGCCAGGGCCAGGCCGATGGCCAGCGTGCTCGGCTTGTAGGCCAGCAGTGAATGGCGCACCTCGTTCCAGTCAAGGTTGCGCGCAAGCACGTACAGCAGCACCGGTATCAGGATCAGGAATGCCACGGTGAACAACCGCTTGCCCCAGATTTGCCAGTTTTCTTGCGCCATCAGGTGTTCCCCTCATGCAGATCGCCTTCGGCCTCGACTTCCGGCTGCAGCGAACGCAGGCGCTGGCGGTGGGCGGGAAACCAGCCAGCGATCCGCGGAAAATGCCGGATAACGTGGAAACACACGAAGATCAACGGTGCCCGCCACCAGTAGCCACGGATCATGCGCTCCAGCGTCACCGGCTTGCATTGCTCGTCTGCCAGTGCCTGCAGGTGTTCGTACAATTGCTGGTTGAATGCCGGGTCGCGGATGAACAGGTTGGCCTCGAGGTTGAAGGAAAGGCTCAGGGGGTCGAGGTTGCTGGAGCCGACCGTGGCCCACTCGTGGTCGACCAGCGCCACTTTGCCGTGCAGTGGTCGCTGGCAGTATTCGCGAATGCGTACGCCGTCGCGCAGCAAGTAGTTGTAGAGCAGGCGCGACAAGGCGCGTACCCAGCGCATGTCGGGCTGGCCCTGAAGGATCAAGGTGACGTCGACCCCACGGCGGGCAGCGTTGCGCAGTTCTCGCATCAGGCGGTAACCCGGGAAGAAATAGGCATTGGCCACCACCACCCGCTGGCGCGCCGAGCGCAGGGCTTGCAGGTAGTGGGCTTCGATGTCGGTGCGGCGCAGGCGGTTGTCGCGTTCCACCAGCACCGCCTTGCTCGAGCCGGTCGGTGCCGTCTGCGGCCGTACCTCGCTGGGCGGCTCCAGCACCGGAGCCATCAGCCTGCGGCTGGCGGCATGCACCTGCGCCACCACCGGCCCGGTCACCTCCACGGCATAGTCCTGCTTGGCCATGGGACCAAAATCGCCCAAGTGGTCAGCGCTGTAGTTGATCCCGCCGATAAAGGCCCGCGCACCATCGATCACCACGATCTTGCGGTGCAGGCGCCGGAACAGGTTGGTGCGCATGCCGGCGACCCTGGGTTGCGGGTCGAAGGCGTGGAAGCTGACACCGGCATCGGTCAGTGCTGCCACGAAGCTGTCAGGCAGGTCGGCGGTACCGTAGCCGTCCACGGCGACCTCTACCCTTACGCCGCGCCGGGCGGCATCGATCAGCACGCCCTGCAATTGCTGGCCGACCTTGTCATCGAAGATGATGAAGGTTTCCAGCAAGATTTCTTCCTGTGCCTGGGCCATTGCCTCGAATACACGGGGGTAATACTGCTCGCCGTTGATCAGCAGTTCGATACGGTTGCCATCGAGCCAAGGTCGGTTCACAGGTTGATCTCCGCAGCCAGTGGAGCATGGTCGGACAGATGCGACCAGGGATACATGGACAGCACTTGAGCCTTGGTCGGCATGGCATTGCGCAGGTAGATGCGGTCCAGGCGCAGTAACGGCAGGCGCGCCGGGAAGCTGCGGGCAGGGCTGCCGAAGTGTTCGCCAAACGCCTCCACCAGGCGCCGGGAGAGCACTGCGTCAGCCTTGAGCCGCCAGTCATTGAAGTCGCCGGCGATGATCACCGGCGCTTGTGCCGGCAGCCGGTCGAGCAACTGCAGCAACAGCTGCACCTGGCTTTGCCGGTGCGCTTCGCGCAGCCCCAGGTGCACGCAGATGGCGTGCACCTGCTCGTGCCCCGGCACCTCCAGGCGGCAATGCAGCAAGCCGCGCTGTTCGTTGCCCTGGATCGACACGTCGAGGTTTTCATGGTGAGTGATCGGGAATTTCGACAGCAGGGCATTGCCATGGTCACCATCCGGGTATACCGCGTTGCGGCCGTAGGCGAATTGCGGCCACATGCTGTCGGCGAGAAATTCATACTGCGGCGTCTCTGGCCACGCAGGGTGGCGCAAGGCGTGCTGCTGATGGCTGCCATGGACTTCCTGGAGAAACACCAGGTCGGCATGGGTGGCGCGCACGGCTTCGCGCAACTCGGGGAGGATGAAGCGGCGGTTGAACAAGGTGAAGCCCTTGTGCACGTTGATGGTCAGCACGTTCAGCCGGTGCACGGCGGTGACCTTGTCGATGATGCAGCGCGGCGAGGGCAGGGTCTTGTTCACAGCGCCACCTCCGGCTCGACGCCTGGCTCGGTGAGCAGGTGGTAATCGAGCTTGAGCTTTTCCAGCAGGCGCCGCGCATCGTAGGGTGCGTGGACTTTCTGATCGTTGTCGAAGTAGCAGTAGACATCGCGCGACGCCCGTTTTGGCGGCGCCTTGGCCACGACCAGTTGCGCATCTTCCACCTGGCCACCTGCGGCCCAGGCCTGGATGCGCTGCTTCCAGCGCTTCAGGGCACGCGCCGTGTAACCACTGCTGTAGAGTTCGACGTCACCGTGCAGGCGCATGTAGACAAAATCGGCGGTCACATCCTCGACATAGGGCCACTTGCCTGCGCTGTCCGCCACGACCAGGGCGACGCGGTGCTTGCGCAGCAGTTTGATGAAGCGCTCGCAGAGAAAGCTCTCATGGCGGATCTCCACGGCGTGGCGCAACCGTGCATTGCCCTTGATCGCCGTGCCACCGTTATCCTTCAGGCGCTCGGCACAGCCTTGCGCGCAGGCGCGAGCAGCCTTGCGATCCTTGGGCAGCAACTCCAAGAAATGGCTGAACCGTGCTTCGTCGAACTTCATGTTGGGCGGGAATTGCCACAGGAACGGCCCCAGTTTGTCCCCCAGCAGCAGCGGGCCGGACGCGTAGAAATTGGCGATAGCCTCTTCGACCTCCTTAAGCCGTCGCACATGGGTGATATAGCGCGGGCCCTTGACCGAAAAAACGAAGTCCTCCGGCGTTTCGTCACGCCAGTTCACATAGCGCTCAGGGGTTTGCAGGCTGTAGAACGAGCCATTGATCTCGATGCTGTTCACGGCTCGCGACGCAAACGCCAGCTCGCTGTCCTGGCGCAGGCCCTTGGGGTAGAAGTCCTTGCGCCAGGGGCCGTAGCGCCATCCGGAAATACCGATGCGGATATCGCTCACGCTGTTGTCCTCATAGCCTGCTCCATTGCACGTCACTTGAATGTGCGACCTGGGCAGCGCGGCAAGGGTTCAGCGCAGATGATCGAAGGCAAGCCGGGCGCCCTGAGTTGAACTTTGCCGGCCTGGGCGATTCCACCGCATAGCAGATATGCAGCACAGGAGTCCGTCGGTATGAAATTCGACCGTTTCTGTCAGGGGCTGGCCAACTGGACCGGTCGGCCGCTGACGTTTGGCATCGCGTTCCTGATGATTCTGGTGTGGGGCATCACCGGGCCACTGTTCCACTTCAACGATACCTGGCAACTGGTGATCAATACCTCGACCACCATCATCACCTTCCTGATGGTGTTTCTGATCCAGAACACCCAGAACCGCGACAATGACGAACTCCATATCAAGATCGACGAATTGCTGCGCACCACCCAGAAGGCGCACATGGCATTGCTCGACCTGGAACACATGGACCCGGCCGAACTGCATGCCTTGCGCAAGCAATACCAACAGATGGCGGAGCGCGACGACGAAGGGCAGAGCCCCAAGGAATGACCTGCCAGAAGCGGAGGCAAGCATGGCCAGACATATCATTCACTTTACCGGACCGATCAACTCATCCACCTGCGGCAACCTGATCAACACCTGCTCGCGTGCCATACAGCAGGGCGCCGACGTGTTGCAGCTGAACATTGCCACCATGGGCGGCGAGTGCAGCTACGGCTTTACCCTGTACAACTACCTGCGCGCCTTGCCGATCAGCGTGCACACCCACAACCTCGGCACCGTCGAGTCCATGGGCAATATCCTGTTTCTGGCGGGCGAACACCGCACGGCGTGCAGCTACAGCAAGTTCCTGTTCCACCCGTTTCACTGGACGCTGCATGGCTCAGTGGATCATTCACGCATGGCCGAGTACGCCATGAGCCTGGATTACGACCTGCGCCTGTATGCGCAGATCGTCGCCGAGCGCACGGAGGGCAGCAGCGAAGTGCTGGATGTACCCCGTTACCTCATGGCCTACCCGCGTATCCTGGGCCCCAGGGAGGCGCTGGAGAGTGGCATGATCCACGCCATCGACGAAATGCCGATTGCCAGCGAGGTCTGCCAGTGGAGTGTGCATGCCTGAAGCCGGGCATGTTCAGCGTACCGACGCGGCGACCGTGCGGTCGCACGCCAGCAGAGAGCGGATCACTGTTTTGATCTCGGCGTTGATGGCCGACATCTGGTCCAGGTGCTGAAAGCAACAGTCGGCGATCTCGTGGTCGGCGGTCGGCTTCGGCGCGTGGGCGAAGTCGGCCTCGAACACATAGTGCATGCGCTCACCGGTTTCAAAGCGCATGAGCAAGGTCAAGGTTTCGGCCTGCAAGCCCGTCTCTTCCCGTAACTCCCGCTCGGCGGCCTGCACCGGTGTCTCTCCCGGCTCGATCTTGCCGCCGGGCAAGGTCCACGGTGCCTTGGGTTTTCTCACCCACAGCCATTTCTGTGATTGCTTGCCATGCCGGCAAATGATGGTGGCGCGGTGTTTGACTGGCTTCATGCAGCCTCCTGCGGCAAATCCCTGGTTCATATGGGTTTGTCCGCAGGCGTGCAATGAACGTTCTGTTTAACTGGCTAACGGTTCAGCAGGGCACCGAGCCGCTGAGCGCCTCGATGGTCTCGACCAGCTCGTCATAGCCCACCGGCTTGTTCAGGTGACGATCGAAGCCGGACTGGCGCGATTTGTACTGGTCGGCACTGGCACCGTAGCCGGTGAGGGCGATCGCTGGCGTATGACGCAGGTGGGCGAGGCCGCGCAAGGCCTTGATCAGTGCGTGACCGTCCATGCCTGGCATGCCGATGTCCGAGATGATGACGTCATAGTCGCCACTGGCTGCGGCCTCCAGCGCCTTCAGCGGATCGCTGTACGCCGCGACCTCGGCGCTTTCCATCTCCAGCAACGCCTGCATCACTTCCAGCACTTCGGGTGAGTCGTCGACCAGCAAGATCGTCGTGCCTTGCAGCCGTCCTTCACTGACAGGCTCTGCAGCGTCTGGACGCAATTGCACACCTGGGTCGCACAACGGCAGGCGTACGGTAAAGGTGCAGCCCTTGCCGAGCCCCGCCGAGCTGGCTTCGACACTGCCGCCATGGGCTTCGGTCAGCTGGCGCACGAGTGAGAGGCCGATGCCGAGGCCTTCACGGCCATGGCTGGCCACCTGCGGCGCCGCCTGGCTGAACAGGTCGAAGATATGCTCCAGATTATCGTGGCTCACGCCCACGCCCTGGTCGATCACCTGCAGGCGTGCCTGTGTCTGGTCGTGGCTCAGCACCAGGCGAATTTCCTTGCCCGCCGGGCTGAACTTGAGCGCGTTGTTCAGCAGGTTCCAGATGATCTGTTCCAGGCGCGTCAAGTCGCCCTCGATCATCAGCGGCTGGGCGTCGGCTGGCATTTCCAAGCGTACCTGGCAAGGGTGCTGTTCGCTCAGCACTACCGCATGGATGCCTCGAACAATGGCGCCGAGGTCCACGGGTTCAGTCTTGAGCTTGAGTTTGCCGGTGCGAATACGCGCCACATCGAGCAGGTCATCGATGATCCGGGCCTGGCTGGACACCGCTTCGCAGATGGTGCCCACGGCCTTGCTGGCGGCGCCGATGCTCTTGATCGACGGCAGCCGGCGAAGGATTTCGGCATTGAGCTGGATCAGGTTGAGCGGGTGTTTGAGTTCATGGGACATCACCGCGAAAAACTCGTCCTTCATGTGGCTGGAAGTCTGCGATTCGGCCAGTTGCTTGCTCAGGCGCTCTTCACCCAGGCGCACGCGCTCTTCGGCGGCGCGGCTCTTGCTGATGTCGATGAAGGTAAGCACGGTGCCGTCGATCTCCTGCTCGCTGGAGCGATACGGCAGCAAGCGTGCCAGGTACCAGTGGTTGTCCTGGGCGCCGATCTCGCGCTCGATGATGGTTTCACCCTTGGCCACGGCGCGGGCGTCATCGGCCAGTGCCGGGTAATCGAGGCGGTGGGTGATGTCCAGCAGCGAGCGGCCGGTGTCCATCGGCAGCATGCTGAACAAGTCGGTGGCGCGCGGGGTGAACCAGCGAATGCGCAGGTTGCGGTCGACGAACACCGTGGCGATGTCGGTCGAGGCGATCAGGTTGCTCAGGTAGTCGTTGACCTTGTCGGTTTCCTCGACCTTGTTCTTGAGCTCGTAGTTGACGGTGAGCAATTCCTCGTTGATCGATTGCAGCTCTTCCTTGCTGGTTTCCAGCTCTTCGCTGGCCGAACGCAGTTCTTCGTTGATGGCCTGCATTTCTTCGTTGGAGGCGGTCAGGGCTTCGCTGGAAACCTCCGACTGTTCGATGGTTTCCTGCAGTTGCTGGCGGGTACGCTGCAGTTCGCGCTCCAGGTTGTTCAGCACCATGCTGTCGGTCTGGCGGATGACCCCTGGCAGCGGCAAGGACGGGTCCGGCGCACGCTCTTCGAACACCACCAGCAGGCACTCGCCGGTGCTGAGTTCGTCCTTGAAGGGCTGCACGGTGATCTCGGCTTGCTGCCTCTGTTCACCTTCGCCAAGGGCGACCGGCCGCGAGGTGACGGCCTCGGTGCCCTGGCGGGCCTGGAACAGGGTAGTGCGCAAGGCCAGGCGCAGGCTCGGCAGCACCAGGTTGAGCAGGTTACGGCTCGGCTCGCCTCCTGCCAGCTGCAGGTAGCGCCCGACGCCGTCGCTCATGTGCAGGATATTGCCGTCGCCGTCGATGATCAGGCTTGGCGGCGTGCGCCGGGCCAGGGCACGCTGGTGCATCTCGGCATAGGACGGCTTGCGTCCGGGCTTGGCCTTGGCCTGAAGGTCCTGGGCGATGCTGGTCATGTTCGCCCCGGGCAGCTGCCGGCCTGAGCGACGGCCGGCCGGGCTGACGTCACGGGCGCGGAAGATGCGGTTGCGCTTGTCTACCGGGGCGAACAGTTCACCGGCTACATCGGCCGATTCTGAGGTGCCGAGGAACAGGTAGCCACCGCTGCGCAGGGCATAGTGGAACATCTGCAGGATATCGTGCTGGACTTCGCGGTCGAGGTAGATCAGCAGGTTGCGGCAGACGATCAGGTCGATCTGCGAGAACGGCGGGTCGGACAGCAGGTTGTGGCGGGCGAACAGCACCTTCTCGCGCACCTCCTTGCGCACCCGGTAATGCTGGTCTTCCTTGACGAAGAACTGGCGTAGCCGGGTGGGTGGCACGTCGGTAACGATCGCCTCGGGATAGGAACCCGCGCGGGCAATACTGATGGCGCGTTCGTCGAGATCGCTGGCGAACACCTGGAGCTTGCGTGCGCGCTGTTCCAGGGCCAGTTGCTCACACACCAGCATGGCCAGGCTGTAAGCCTCTTCGCCGGTGGAGCAGCCCGCTGACCAGATGCGGATCTCGCGGTTGTCCTCGCCTTCGCTGGCCAGTTGCGGCAGCACGTGACGTTCCAGCGATTCAAAAGCCTCGCGGTCGCGGAAGAAATTGGTCACACCGATGAGCATGTCGCCGAGCAAGGCAGTCGCTTCGCTGCCGTGTTGCTCAAGATAGTTCAGGTAACTGCCCAGGTCGGTCTGCCCGGTGACATGCAGGCGGCGCTCGATCCGTCGTAGCACGGTGGCGCGCTTGTAATGCTGGAAGTCATGGCCGGTGGCGGTGCGCAGTTGCAGCAGGATTTCTTCGAGCAATGGCTCGGCGGCCTGGGCATCGCCGGCCCGGGTGCCCAACGGCGGCGGCAGGGTATCGTCTTCGATCTCAGGTAATTTCACCTGCCGCGCCGTACGCCACAGTTCCGTCAGCTTCTGCGGCATCTCGGCAGCCGGCAGCACCAGGTCGACCATACCGGTCTCGATGGCGGCGCGCGGCATGCTGTCGTACTGGGCGTCGTCCGGGGTCTGCGCCAGGGTCACGCCGCCTTGTTCCTTGATCCGCGACAGACCCACCGCGCCGTCGGCACCGGTGCCCGACAACACCACGCAGAAGGCGTGGTCCTTGTGCACGTCGGCCAGATCACGGAAGAACAGGTCGATGGCCACATGGTCGCCGCGTCGGCGGTTGGCCGGGGTGACGCGCAGGTAGCCGTCGTTGGTGGAAAGACGATTGGCCGGCGAAATCACATAGACATGGTTGCGTTCGATCGGCACTGGCTCGGTGACTTGGCGCACCGGCATCGGCGTGGCTTCCTGGATGATCCTGTCGGCCACGCTCTGGTGGTCGGGCGACAGGTGCAACACCACCACAAAGGCTGCACCGCAATCACCGGGCATCTGCTGGAAGAAGGTGCGGATGGCCTCCAGCCCTCCAGCCGACGCACCAATACCGACCACCGGGAAATCCAGGTGGCTTGGGCTCAGCGCGGGGTTTTGCGGCGATGCGGGTTGCTCAGTCATGAAGATGCCTTGTGCAGACCTTGAGGATGGCCCTTTGAAGCATCGCCGGGCAGATGAGCGAGCATTATAGGCAGCTCGTCGGTTCTGCTGCGAGGCTTGCCAGTGGTGGGCCGTTTGCAGTTGTGACCATGCAGTTGTGGCCCTTGAGCAGGAGAAAAATTGCCCGTCCAAAACCCGCCACACGATCATTTGCCGCGGGGGCCTTTGGCGCCACCGGTCAGCCACTTGCAATCCGATTGAGCAGTGCCTGGCATCGCCTGTTCGGAACCTAGGCAGGGCACCGTTTCATTCGCCCAACCCATCCGCATGGCAAGGAGACAGGACATGGCTGGTGATCAACAACGGACCGGACAACGTGGCGGCACAAAGGAGACCAACCCAGGCAACTTCGCCAATGACCGCGAACGTGCCTCCCGGGCTGGCCACAAAGGTGGCCAGGCGTCGGGCGGCAACTTCGCCAACGACCGGCAGCGGGCATCGGAAGCCGGCCGCAAGGGCGGGCAGAACAGCCACGGAGGGGGCCGCCAGCAGCAATGACAAGGGGCTCGCCGAGGCCCGCCGGCATCAGGGTGCCTGGCAAGGACCCTGATGCATCCCTTTGAATTGTTCGACAATCTTTTTGAATCTTTCGCGGACGGCATCACTCAATGAATAGTCATCCATGGAGAAGAGGAGGGCCGCGTGATGCCTAGTCCCCAGCTATACATTATCGATTACCTGCTGCACGGCCAGCCGCGCAGTTTCATTATCCGGCTCGAGAAAATCGATAACGCCGAGGCTTGGCACTGGGCCAGTTGTGATGCAGGGATCGGCATCATCCCGAAGTTCGGCCGGGAGAGGATCAAGAAAGTGAGCCGGCCAATGGCCGAGCGTTACGGCATAACCGCAGTGACCTGGCGGCCGTCAGGCAGCAAGCCCAGCCAGACGGTCAGCGACTCAAGTATGACCAGCTGACCCTTCATGCACCGGATTCGGGGTCGCTCGCAGGCACTCCGGGCCGGTTCTGCTCGTCCTCAGTCAGATCAGGATCGGCGTCCGGGTCAGCTGCCCGGTCGTTGCGTTCTTCTGGGTCCAGTTCGGGCCAATCGTCCTGGGCGCTACCTCCGCCCATTTGCAGTATCTGGTTCATGATGGCGCCCTCGCTTGGCGAAAAAGGCCCACCCGAGGGTGGGCCAAGCACAGGAGTGATGAGCGATGATGATTGACCACCGTTCATGGATTGAGAGTGCCGGGCGCCCCCGCATGATCACTTGCATTGCCATCGGCACCGACCGACGGCATCAGGTTCCGCTGTACTTGACGGCCGCGGCCGTGCGCGAGGTGACATTCAGCGCCTTGAGCAACGATGACACGTGAATACGGACGGTGAACGGCGATATGTCCAGGGCGCGGGCAATTTCCTTGTTGGTCTTGCCTTGGGCGATAAGGCGCAGTACCTCGTGCTGGCGGTGAGTGAGGTGTTCCAGCTCGTTGTCGCTGCCCAGGTTCGGCAACAGGCCTGAAGGGCTGTACTTGACCAGCACCTCGCCGTCCCGGATCGCCAGGATCGCTGCGCCGAGTTCATCAGGGGCGATGCTTTTACCAATGAAGCCATCCACGCCGCTGGCCATGACGTGTTCGATCAGCGCCGGCTCGTCGACCATCGACACGATGATCAGGGTAGTGCGGCGTAACAGCTGGCGCAGTTCGGTCAGGCGGTCGATGCAATCGAGCCCGGGGAAGCGCAGGTCGAGAATCAGCGTGTCTGGCACCTCGCCCTGGCGGGCAAGCGCCAGCACCTGCTGCAGGTCCCCGGCCTCTTCCAGTTGTGCTTGCGGCAATACCCGCTGCACGGTACGGACCATGGCCTCCCTGAACAGCGGATGGTCGTCCGCCACGATGATGCGGCACGTCACGATCTGGCACTCCCTGTGAACGGCGTTGTTGCCACCATGCTAACTTAGCAGCCTGCTGCCGCAAACGCCCGTAAGCGCTGCGCCAGGCAGGCGCCTATGCGGCCCCGTGCACAAGGACGTTTACCATGGACTACAACAAGAACAACGAGCTCGACCAGGCCAACCTGCGTGTCATCGTCGCCAGTTGCGCGCTGGTCTACATTACCGTGCTGGGTTTCCTGCCGGGTGAATCGATCGCCAGCTACCTGCCGGTGATCTACTACATCATCAGTTTCATCCTGCTGTCGATCGGCCTGCGCCAGGCCATCGCCCGCTGGCCTGGGCACTACCCATGGCGTCGGGTGCTGGGCATCGTGCATGACTACACCGGCACCTGCTTCGGCCTGGTGCTGGGCGGCGAAGCGGCGCTGCCGCTGTACGCGGTGATGGTCTGGGTCAACCTCGGCAACGGCATGCGCTTCGGTACCCGCTACCTGGCCATTGCCACGGTACTGGCGCTGACAGCGCTGGTCGCGGTGTACCAGCTCAACCCCTACTGGCAGGCCAACCCGTTCATGGTACTGATGCTGCTCACCACCAGTACGGTCATCCCGCTCTACGCCCACATGCTGCTTGAGCGCACGCGCAAGGCCTCGGAACTGGCGATGGCGGCCACCCAGGAAAAGTCGCGTTTTCTGGCCCAGGCCAGCCATGACTTGCGCCAGCCGATCCACTCCATCGGCCTGTTCACCGCCTGCCTGCGCGAGGCGCCGCTGGCCGAGCAGGAACGGCGCCTGGTGGACAGCATCGACCGCTCGCTGCTCAACGTATCGCAGCTGTTCCGTTCGATCCTGGACCTGTACACGCTGGACAACGGCAGGGTGCAACCGAAGTACGAGGCCTTCGCCCTGCACGAGTTTCTCGCCGAACTGCTGCGGCAGAACGCCGAGGCGGCGCGCTGGGCTGGCGTCGAGATGCGCTTGCGCCCGTGTGCCTACTGGACCCGCGCCGACCGCGGCATGCTCGCGACGATGGTGCAGAACGTGCTGTCCAACAGCTTCAAGTACGCAGCCCAGCGGCCGCTGCTGATCGGCGTGCGGCGTCATGGCCAGGCGCTGGCCATCGTGGTCTATGACCAGGGGCGCGGGATCGATCAGGTGCACCTGGGTCTGGTCTTTGAAGAGTTCTACCGGGTACGTCAGGTGCGTGACAAGGATGTCGAAGGCGTTGGCCTGGGCCTCTCGATCGTCAAGCGCCTGGGGCATTTGATGGGCATGCAGGTTCAGCTGCGTTCGCAGCTGGGGCGCGGTACGGCGGTGAGCCTGCAAGGCTTGCCGCGCCTGGCGGCGCAACCGGTCGCCCGGAGCAGTGAACAGCAGGTGTTGCAAGGCGCCATGTTCGGCGGCCTGAAGGTGTGCCTGGTGGAAGACGATCACAACGTCCTGCGCGCCACCTCGGCGTTGCTGCAGCGCTGGGGCTGCGAAGTTGAAGCGCATGGTTCCCCCTTGGGGCTGGTCAGCGAATGTGACGTGATCGTTGCCGACTACGACCTGGGCCAGGAGGCTACCGGCGTCGATTGCATCGAGCGTTTGCGGGCACAGCGGGGCTGGGAGGTACCGGCGTTGATCATGACCGGGCATGACCTGGAGAAGATCCAGGCGATCGTCCAGGGGCGCAATATCGCGCTCTTGTCCAAGCCGGTGCGCCCGACGGAGTTGCGTGCAGCCCTGCGGGAACTGCGCGAGGTGCCGGCGGCGCCGGGAACGGAGGGCGGCGCCGACGGCAGAGGCAGCATCACTGCAGGATGATTGCCTGGCCTTCCTTCAGGCAGGACGGGGTGGGCTCATACAGGCCCATGCTGCCCACGGCAACGATGGCGCCGCTGGGCATCTGGCAGTTGTACTCGCCTTTTGCGGTGGTGGCGGTGTAGTAGGTGATGGTGCTGTCGCTACGGACGTTGGCGACCTTGCTGACCGGAGTATTGAGGGCGAACTCGGCGCGTTCCTTGAGGGTCTGCTCGGAGGGTTTGATGGTCTGGCAACCGGCGACGGTGAACAGGACGGCGGCGCTCAGCAGGAGCTTGGCGGGTTTCATGAGGGTGGGCTTCCTTGGCGTGGGGGGTGTTGAATGGCCGGACTATAGCGCCGAGGAGCGGGCAGGGCATTAGGGCGGATGTGCGAGGTGGCCATGTGCCTTTATCTGGCGCCTGTACCGGCCTCTTCGCGACTAAAGCCGCTGCCACAGGTGCTATGCAGGTCTCAGGCCTGAGGCGATGTCCCCAGCCAGCCCAGTTCGCTCAGCTCCGCTTGGCCAGCTTGTGCGCCATGAACTGATGCGCAGGCGAAAACAGCCGGTTGTAGGAACTCTGCGGGCCTTTCAATGGTGAGGTTCCTTGACGCCGAATAGAAAAAGGTATTTTAAGCAGTCCAGTCATAAGGTCAGGTTTTTTTGACAGAACTTTCACTTTGAATGGCTTAAATCAGCGCTAACGCAACACGCATATTGAGCAGGGCTGCCCATCATGCACACATCGATGTTTGGTCATCACTTATTGTTTCTGGCGTTGTTCATTGCCTCTGTAGTGAGCTGGCTTTACCTGTGGTTGGTAGGCTTTCTGCATCCTTCGGTGGCAAGCAGCGATTGCCCGGTACTCAAACCGGATGCCTTGACGGTGGTCGGGCTGTTGTTGACCCTGGGCTGCGCGGTGCTGGAATTCTTCAGCCCGTTCGAGGGGGTCACGTTGTTGATCGTGCTGCTGGTGATCGGCCTGATCATGCCCTGGGGCGGCGCATTGGGCGGCCGCTATCACGAGCGCCTGCGCGCACGCAGATCCTGATCTTCAGCGCCCGAGATACACCAGCACATAGTCGTTGTTGTCGAAGCGCCCGCTCAGTTGCGGCTGCAGCGCCTGCATCGGTGTGCCTTGCAGGGCCTGGAAGTCGTGCCGATCCATCATCAGCCACGCCGGACCCTGCACGGCCTGCAGCTGCTCGGGAGTCTCGGTGAACTGCGGCCGCAGGTCGTAGTCAAGGTTGACCATGAACTTGATGGCCTTGGCATCCTGGCCCAGGCGGTACAGCACCAGCGGGGCAGGTTGCTGCGCGACCTTGGTGACTACGGCCTGGGTAAAGCTGCGGGTGTCATACAGGCTGCGCTCCACCGGCTCGAACACCGCGACATACACCAGCCACAACGCCATCACCGCACAGCCGGCAGTCACCTCGGCACGCCAACGTGACTGCACCAGCCGTGACAGTGCCCACAACTGCAACGCTGCCAGCACCACCATCAGCACTGTGATGGAGCCGGTTTCCTCGGGAAAACGGCGCTGAGCCATGAGCAAGGCAATCATCATCAGCCCCGGCATCAGCAGCCATAGCCCCTGAATCACACCGCGCAGCCAGGCGAACAGCCGCCCCTGTGCAACCTGGAACGGGTAGGCGGCAATGATCGCCACCATTGGCAGCATCGGCAGCAGGTAGCGGGCCTTCTTGGCCAGCGGGATGGACAGGCCGAGCATGACCAGCAGTGCAGCAGCCGCGCAATAACCGACCAGGCGCAACGCCGGCCCCTGCAGCTGCGCACGGCCCAGCCAGGCGGCAACCAGGGCCAGCAATGCCAGAGGGTAGGCCAGCGCATAGTTGCCCAGCGCGCTGGTGAAGTAATACAGCGGGCTACTGGCACCTTCGCTACCGTCCATACGCCCCAGGAACTGCATGCGTATCACGTCATCCAGAAACGCCTGGCCACCGCTGGCCTTGGCCAGCCACAGCAGCAGGCAGACACTGGCGACCAGCAGCAGGCTGGCGAGTACACCAAACAGCAGCATCCTCCGCCATTGGCCGGTCAGCAGGTAATAGCTGCACAGCATGCCGGTCGGCACTACCAGGCCGATCGGTCCGCGAATGCCAAAGCCCAACAGCAACAGGGCGAACACCAGCGGCCAGCGCCGCCCGGCAGCCCGCTGGTCGTGGGCGTAACCCAGGTAGAACACGCTGAAGGCGACGGCCGCCAGCATGAGGTCCTGTGACACCGCGCGGACTTCGCTGACGAAGGTGGCCGTCAACAACAGCAAGGCAATACTGCTCCACGCCCAGCGCAGCGAGAACGGCGCCAGTAGCCGGTACATCAGGGCCACGATCACCGCGCCAGCGATGGCACTGGGCAACCATGCGCTCAGACCGTTGACCGTCCCGAATGGCAGTGACGCCAGCCAGATGAACAAGGTCGAGAGCGACGTGTAGTCGGCATAGGGCTGCCCGTAGGTGGTCGGGAACACCGTTGGCCCATGGCGCAGCATCTCCTGGGCGAACAGCACGAAGCGCGAATCGAAACCGATCGGCGCCTGCCCGTACACCCCGGCGCAGAACAGCAGCAGTGCCAGCAGCCCCGCGACCAGGGACTGCCGGCGAACGGTGACGGACAGTGCCTTCACGCCGCTTTCGAACCCTGGCGGGGCAGTTGCGGGGAGACCGGCAACTGGCAGGAATCGCCACGGCCGATCGGGAAGTACTTGAACCCTTTACGCGACAGGCGCTCGGCATCATAAAGGTTGCGCCCGTCGAAAATCACCGGAGCTTTCAGGCGTTGCTGGATCAGGTCGAAATCCGGTGCCTTGAACTGCTGCCACTCGGTACAGATGATCAATGCATCGGCGCCGGACAGCACCGATTCCGGGGTGCCCATCAACATCAGTTTGTCTTCATCCGGATATAGGTGCTGGGTTTCCTGCATGGCTTCGGGGTCAAAGGCACGCACGCTGGCGCCGGCTGCAAACAGCGACTCAAGCAGTACGCGGCTGGGGGCATCGCGCATGTCGTCGGTGTTCGGTTTGAACGCCAGGCCCCACACGGCAAAGGTCTTGCCGGCCAGGTTGCCGTTGTAGAACGCATTGATGCGTTCGAACAGTTTGTGCTTCTGGCGTTCGTTGATCGCTTCGACCGCCTGCAGCAGGTCGCTGGAGCAATGCACCTGCTCGGCACTGTGGATCAGCGCACGCATGTCCTTGGGGAAGCATGAGCCGCCATAGCCGCAGCCTGGGTAGATGAAGTGGTAGCCGATGCGGGTATCGGCACCGATACCCTGGCGCACCGATTCGATATCGGCGCCCAGGTGCTCGGCCAGCTCGGCGATCTGGTTGATGAAGCTGATCTTGGTGGCGAGCATGCAGTTGGCGGCGTACTTGGTCAGCTCGGCGCTGCGCAGGTCCATGAACATGATGCGGTCATGGTTACGGTTGAACGGGGCGTAGAGGTCGCGCATGACATCGCGCACGTCTTCACCCTCGCACCCGATGACGATACGGTCCGGCCGGCGGCAATCGGCAACCGCCGAGCCTTCCTTGAGAAATTCCGGGTTGGAGACGATATCGACGCGCAGTTCACGGCCCGCGAGCGCGGTATTGATGTGGGCCCGCAGGGTGTCACCGGTGCCGACCGGCACCGTGGACTTTTCGACCAGGATCAGCGGCTGTTGGCGATGGCGAGCGACTGCATCGCCGACCGACAGCACATACTTGAGGTCTGCCGAACCATCCGGGCAGGAGGGGGTGCCAACGGCGATGAAGGCGACCCGGCCATGTTCGACGGCAAGCTTTTCATCGGTGGTGAACTGCAGGCGGCCGCCATCCAGGCCTTCGCGCACCAGGCTGGAAAGGCCCGGTTCGAAGATGCTGACATGGCCTTGGCACAGCAACTCGACCTTCTTCTCGTCGATATCCATGCACACCACATCATGGCCGACCTCGGCCAGTACCGCGGCTTGCACCAGGCCGACGTACCCGCTACCAAACACTGTAATTTTCATGGAGCACTCCTTAATGCGGGCGAACGGGCCGGACGCGTGTTGATCGTAATGACGCCGAGCATGACCAGTGCCACGCCCAGCGATTTGCTCAAACTGAAGGACTCGTCGAACAGCGGCAGGCTGGCCGCCAACAGGTAAACCAGGGCGTAGCTGAGGCTGAGCAGCGAGTAGGCGCGGCCCAACGGCAGGTCGCGCAGGGCCAGCAGCCAGCAGAGCATCGACAGGCCATAGGCGGCGATCGCAGCCAGCACCACGGCCACGGCAACGGCATCCACGCCCTGGCCGGTCAGTGCCGTCAGCCACTGGCCGGGTTGCGGCAAGCGGGTCATGCTCCAGCGCATGGCCAGTTGGGCAGTGCTGACCAGCAGCACGCTGCCCAGGGCAAAGCTGATACCCAGGCGCTGGTTCATGCTTGCTGCCCCAGCAGGGCGACACCGGCGATGACCAGGGCCACCCCCAGCCAGTGACGGCGATCGACCGGTTCATGGAAGCCGAAGCGGGCGATCAGGGTGATCACCACGAAGTTCAGGCTGAGCATCGGATAAGCGACGCCCACCTCCATGCGCTGCAGTATCAGCAGCCACACCAGCAAACCACTGCCAAGTGCGAGGAGGGCCAGCCACAGCCAGGGCGAACGCAACTTGTCCGTCCATGGCCCCGCTTGCCCGCGCCAGCCTTCCACGGCGAACTTCTGCGCCACCTGGCCCAGGCAAGTCAGCAGGCAGGCCGCGACCAACAGCAGCCAGCTCATGGCGATACCCGGGGGAGAATGAGGATCACCATCTTGCCCTGGTGATAACGGGTGCCATCGTCGGGCAGCAGCGCCAGTTCACGCTGCTCATCCTCGCCCTTTACCCGCATCACCACGGCGACCGTGCCACTGCGGCGGGCATCATCGACCCATTGGCGAACGTTCTTGTCATTCAGCCGACGACCTTGGCCTTCCGGGGTCGCCAGGCCGTACTTCAGTTCGCCAACGGTGTTGTAGAACGCCACGTTCGGTTGTTTAAGGCGCCAGGCCAGTGCCGATGCGGCGCCGAGGTCGTTGCTCATCAGGTGCGTGGCACCTGCCAGTTCGTCGAGGTGCTGCAGAATGAACTGGTCGGGCATCTTGTTGCCTTCCACCGATTTGGGCAATGCCGCCGGCAGCAGGGCCATCAGCAACAGGCTGCCGAGCACCGGGGCGGCCCAACGGCGCACCGGCGACAGGGCCTGGGCCAGGCTGGCGAGTGTCCACCCGGTCAGTGCCACGCACATCAGCAGCAGGCCGGTCGGTTCATGGTCGTACACGGGCTTCTTCAACTGCAGCCAGGCCAGTGCGATCAGGGCAAGCGCGCCCATCACCACGTTGAGCCAGCCGTTGATGCGCAACGCGCGACCTTGATGCAGGCGCAGGCGGTCTTCGACTGCATGGCCGATCAGCAGGGCCAATGGCAGCAGGCACGGGAAGATGTAGGTTGGCAGCTTGCCCTTGCTCAGGCTGAAGAACAGCAATGGCATCAGCAGCCACAGCAGCAGGAACACGACCTTGGCCTGGGCACTGCGCTGCCAGGCCTGTTTCAGCGCCAGTGGCAGGAGGGCGATCCAGGGCAGGCTGTAAGCCACCAGCAGCGGCAGGTAGTACCAAAAGGGCGCGCTGTGCTGGGCATCGTCACCGGCAAACCGGCGAATGTGCTCATGCCAGAAGAAGAACCGCCAGTAGTCGGGTTCCTGCACATGCACTGCCAGCACCCAGGGCAGGCTGACGACGATCGCCACCACCACGGCCACCGGCCCGTACACCAGCAGTTCACGCCAGCGCTTCTGCCAGAGCATCCACGGCAGCGCGATCAGTACCGGCAGCAGCCAGGCGAGAAAGCCCTTGGTCATGAAGCCCATGGCGCAGGCCAGCCCCAGTACCGCCCAGGCTGCCAGGCGCTGGCCCTTGCCGTGGCTGTCGATGGCGAACCACAGGGCCACCAGGCTGAGGTTGACCCACAGGGTGAACTGCGGGTCGAGGTTGGCATAGACGGCCTGGCCCACCATGACGCAGAAGCTCATGTAGACCAAGGTGCAGATCAGGCTCTTGCGCGGGTCATTCCACAGGCGGCGTGCCACCAGGTAGCAGAGGATCAGGCTCAGGCCGACGCTCAGCGCCGAGGCAAAGCGCACGCCGAACAGGTTCTGGCCGAACAGCCCCTGGCTGAGGGCGATCATCCAGTAGCCGGCGGCGGGTTTTTCGAAGTAGCGCAGCCCCATGAAGTGCGGCGAGACCCAGTTGCCGGTCAGCAGCATCTCCTGGCTGACCTGGGCATAGCGGGTTTCGTCGGGGATCCACAAGCCATGCCCGCCCAGTGGCAGCAGGAAGGCCAGCACGAACAGGCCGAGCAGCAGCGGTAGCGTCCAGCGTCTGTTCATGAACCTTGCACTCCCAGCCAGCCCTCACGGCCTTGCAGGGTGCCGCGTTGCACACGGGCAACGGGTAGGGTGTCGAGCGAGGCGGGGAGCAACTCGCCCAAGGGTTTGAACGCAATCTCGCGCTGGCGTGCATCGGCCAGCAATTGACGGAAGTCCTGGGCCATCAGAATCCCTTCTACCTCTGCATGGATGGTGTAGACGTTGAGTGCCTGCGGGCGGAATTGCCCGAGCATGAATGCGTTGAAGTGCGCGGCAGCCACCTGCGGGCCGACGACCTCGTCGAAGGTCGGCATGTCCACCGGAATCTGCGGCGTCCCTGGCGAGCCGTCAGCCAGCCGGGGGCGGAACAGGTTGCTACCCCGGCAATCGCTGTTGTAGCGGAAACCGAAGGCCTGCTTGGCCTCGACCACCCGTTCGTCGGCGCGCCAACCGGCGACTGCCGAGCAGTCGACCGGTGCACCGAGGATGTCACTGAGGGTGTCGACGCCCCGACGGATCTGCTCAGTCAGTTGCGCCATGCTCCAGCGCCCGGCATTGGCCTGCCAGCCGTGGTGATCCCAGGCATGCAGGCCGACCTCGTGGCCGGCGGCGCGGGCCTGACGCATCAGGTGCCCGAGGTCGCGGCCAATCGGTTTGCCGGGCCAGGCGGTGCCGGCCAGGAGGATGTCCCAGCCGTACAGCCCGGCGGCATTGGAGCGCAGCATCTTCCACAGGAACTGCGGGCGAATCAGGCGCCACAAGTGGCGCCCCATGTTGTCTGGCCCGACACTGAAGAAGAACGTCGCCTTGACCTGCGCCTCGTCGAGCAACTCCAACAGGCGCGGCACACCTTCGCGGGTGCCGCGGTAGGTATCGACATCGATGCGCAACCCTGCCTGCATCAGCGTGCTTCTTCTGCCGGACGGGCCTCGGTCTCGCGCATCGCTTCACGCAGGAAGAAGTCCAGGGTGTTGCCGATGGTTTCGCGCATCTCCACGGTCGGCTCCCAGTTCAGCAGGCGTTTGGCGTTGGCGATGCTCGGCTTGCGGTGGGACACGTCCTGGTAGCCGCCGCCATAGAATGCCTTGCTCTCGACGTCGCGGAAGCCGGCGAACGGCGGGAAGTGGCTGCGCAGCGGGTGGGCTTCGAACTGGCGCAGCAGTTCTTCGCCAAGCTGGCGGATGCTGGCTTCGTTGTCCGGGTTGCCGATGTTGATGATCTGGCCGTTGCAGGCATCGTTGTCGTTGTCGATGATCCGTGCCAGGGCCTCGACGCCGTCGGCGATGTCGGTGAAGCAACGCTTCTGCGCGCCGCCGTCGAACAGGCGGATCGGTGTGCCTTCCACCAGGTTCAGGATTAGCTGGGTGATGGCCCGGGAACTGCCGATACGCGCCGAGTCCAGGCGGTCCAGGCGTGGGCCCATCCAGTTGAATGGTCGGAACAGGGTGAAGTTCAGGCCTTTCTGGCCATAAGCCCAGATGACCCGGTCGAGCAGCTGCTTGGACACCGAGTAGATCCAGCGCTGCTTGTTGATCGGCCCGACCACCAGGTTGGAGCTGTCTTCGTCGAAGTTCGTGTCCTGGCACATGCCGTAGACTTCCGAGGTCGACGGGAAGATCACGCGCTTGTTGTACTTGACGCAGTAGCGCACCAGGCGCAGGTTTTCTTCGAAGTCCAGCTCGAACACGCGCAATGGGTTGCGGGTGTACTCGATCGGCGTGGCAATGGCCACCAGTGGCAGCACCACGTCGCACTTCTTGATGTGGTACTCGATCCACTCGGAGTGAATGCTGATGTCGCCTTCGACGAAGTGGAAGCGGGGGTGGCTGCGCAGGCGCTCGATGGCGTCGGAGCCGATGTCCAGGCCGTAGACTTCGTAGCGCTCATCGCTGAGCAGGCGCTCGGACAGGTGGTTGCCGATGAAACCGTTGACGCCAAGGATCAATACACGGGTGCGGCGCGCACTGCGGCGGGCGTCGGCGCCACGCAGCAGCGAGCCTTCGACCAGGCCCAGCTCGTTGGCCAGTTGCGGGCCGCTCAGGTACAGGCCGTTGTCGTTGCGCTGGCCGGCGCTGATCACCAGCGAGTCCTCGCCACAGGCGATGCGCAGCGGGTCGGTGCTGATGACCCGGCCTGGGGCCAGGCCTTCGTTGCCCTTGACGACGTCGGCGCTCCAGACGATCAGCTTGTGCTCGCCGACCTGGCAGAAGGCGCCAGGGTAGGGCTGGGTCACCGCGCGCACCAGGTTGAACAGGGTTTCGGCAGGCGCTTGCCAGTCCAGGCGGCCATCGGCTGCGGTACGGCGGCCGAACACGGTCGCCTTCGATTCATCCTGTGGGGTTTCGCTGACCTTGCCCTGGCGCAGGTTCGGCAAGGTGTCACGCAGCAGGTCGGCGGCGGCGGCGCGCAGCTTGCCGTGCAGGCTCAGCGCGGTGTCGCTGCGTTCGATGGCCACACGCAGCTGGGCGACGATGGCGCCGGCATCGGCGCGCTTGACCATGCGGTGCAGGGTCACGCCGGTTTCGGTTTCACCGTTGACCAGCACCCAGTTGGCCGGTGCGCGGCCGCGGTAGCGCGGCAGCAGCGAGCCGTGCAGGTTGAACGCGCCGTTGCGGCCGGTGGCAAGCAGCGGTTCGCTCAGCAGGTTGCGGTAGTAGAACGAGAACAGGTAGTCGGGGTCGAGCTGGCTGATGCGCTCGACCCACAGCGGGTGGTTGACGTCCTCCGGCGCATGCACCGGGATGCCTTTGCGGGCGCACAGCTGTGCGACCGAGGCGTAGAAGGTGTTTTCCTTGGGATCGTCGGCATGAGTGAACACCGCTGCGATGTCATAACCGCTGTCGAGCAGGGCTTCAATGCCGGCGCAGCCGATATCGTGGTACGCGAAGACAACCGTTTTTGCACTCATGAGTGAACCTGACCAGAAGTAGAGGAATTGAAACCATCAACGGTGACGCTTGCTGCAGGTGCAGGCGGGGGGCCGCTGCGCAGCACTCTTTCGATGAAGAACCGCGGGCGGGCGCGCACATCGCTGTACATGCGCCCCAGGTACTCGCCGAGCAGGCCCATGCCGATGAACTGGCCACCGGTGAACACGAACAAGACGGCGAACAGCACGAACAGGCCGTTGCCGGCCCAGCCCGGGCCAAACGCCAGGCGCAGCACGACCAGCCCGAAGGCGAACAGCACGCCGAGTACGGCCATGCTGAAACCGACGATGCTCAGCAGGCGCAATGGCGTGGTGGTCATGCAGGTGATCAGGTCGAACATCAGGCTGATCAGGCGCATCGGGCTGTATTTCGAATCGCCGTGCTCTCGCTCGGCGTGGGTCACCAGGATTTCGGTGGTGTGGCGGGCGAAGCTGTTGGCCAGGATCGGGATGAACGTGCTGCGCTCGCGGCAGGCGAGCATCGCGTCGATCACCGTGCGCCGGTAGGCACGCAGCATGCAGCCGTAGTCGCTCATGGCGACACCGGTGGAGCGCTTGACTGCGTAGTTGATCACCTTCGACGGCCAGCGGCGCAGGGCCGAGTCCTGGCGGTTGCTGCGTACCGTGCCGACCACGTCGAAGCCACGTTCGGCTTCGGCAACCAGCCGCGGGATTTCTTCCGGCGGGTTCTGTAGGTCGGCGTCGAGGGTAATGACCACGTCGCCCTTGCACTGCTCGAAACCGGCCATGATCGCTGCGTGCTGGCCGTAGTTGCGGTTGAGGATGACCGCGACGAACGGGCTGTTCTCGGCTTGGGCGGCGGCCTCCAGGATGTGCGCGGAGTCGTCGCGGCTGCCGTCGTCGACCAGCACGATTTCATAGGGGTGGCGCAGTTGCTCGCAGGCTGCGCCAGTACGACGCAGCAGCTCGGGCAGGCTTTCCTGCTCGTTGTAGACCGGGATGACGATGGACACGCAATGGATCGGGTAAGGTCTCACGAGCGATTTCCCACAAGCTGTTCTATGGCGGTGACGACGCGGTCGAGGTCCTGGTTGGTCATGTCGGGGAACAACGGAATGGAGCACAGCCGCGCTGAGTTCCATTCGGTGTTGGGCAGCGACAGCTGCGGATCACGCTGGCGGTACCAGGTGTGCAGGTGGGTCGCGATGAAGTGGATGCCGGTGCCAATGCCGCGCTCCTGCAGGCCTTTCATGAAGGCTTCGCGGTCCAGGCCGCAGCGTTCGCTGTCGATGCGCAGGATGTACAGGTGCCAGGCGTGCTGCTGCGGGTAGTCCGGCACGGCCAGGGGCTGCACCGGCAGGCCTGCCAGGCGTTGCTGGTAGCGGGCGGCCAGTTCGGTACGGCGGGCGTTGATCGCATCCAGGCGTTGCAGTTGCACCAGGGCGATGGCGGCGTTGATGTCGGCGAGGTTGTACTTGAAGCCGGGCTCGATGACCTGGGCCTGGGGCTTGCGACCGTGGGTCATGCGGTCATAGGCATCGACACCCAGGCCATGGAATTTGAGCATGCGCACGCGGCTGGCCAGGGCTTCGTCGTCGCTGACGAACATCGCACCTTCGGCGCAGGTCATGTTCTTGATCGCATGGAACGAGAAGATCGCCGTACCTCGAGCCCCTACGTGGCGGCCCTTGTAGCGGGTGCCGGCGGCATGGGCGGCGTCTTCGATGACGGCGATGCCGTGCTTGTCGGCAAGGGCGTACAACGGGTCGAGGTCAAAGGCAGCGCCGGCGTAGTGCACCGGAATGATGGCCTTGGTCCGCGGTGTGATGGCGGCTTCGATGCGTGCCGCATCGGTCATCAGGGTGTCCCGATCAACATCGACAAACACCGGTGTGGCGCCGAGCAGCGAGATCATGTTGGCCGTGGACACCCAGGTCTGCGATGGGGTGATGACTTCATCCCCGGGGCCGATACCCAGTGCCAGCAAGGCAATATGCATACCGCCAGTGGCCGATGACAAGGCTACCGCATGGCGGCAACCGACGTACTGCGCGAACTGCTCTTCCAGGGCCTGGTTCTGCGGCCCGGTCGTGATCCAGCCCGAACGCAGGACTTTTTCAACAGCCGCTATTTCTTCTTCGCCCATACTCGGACGTGAGAAGGGGAGAAACGCCTCACTCATGAGCACCTCGGTGATACAGGAAAAGTGACAGAACCCATTGATTTCATTGGTTCAATTGCCAGCGTAGACGCAAAGAAAAGTTTTGCATCCCGTGCACAGGCTAAAAGTTGCTGCGTTGCGCTAAGTCAAAGTTTTCTGCGGGGCTCAGTCATCCATGCCGTAGTGATGGTCAAGGGCTTATCCAGCCAAAGGGTATGCTCGATTTTGTGAAAGAAGTATAAAAAAAGGGTCGCGTTATCATTACATTGCACAGGCAGACAGCTGAGGTTCAGGTTGCCGGCCAAGTGTGAAGCTAACAATAATTTTGAAACCCATAAACATCCATTTGGATGGCTGTGAAACTGTACTTTAGTTGCCTGAATAGAGGCTGTTAGTTGTCGCTTTGCAGCTTTGCAAGGGGCGTGTCTGGGCCTTGGGGAATATAAGCCACGCTTTGATCATCATGGCTATGTAACCACTGCTCGCCACGACTGGGTTGGGTGGTGACCACCTGATGATCGTTGTGCAAGTAGTCAAGGGGAGGCGTCTCACCACGGCGGTAATGCGCGACGATGATCGTGCGCTGCGGGTCCCAGTGCTTGCCGCTGGTGCGCTCCAGCCAGGCCATCAATGTCGCGGTGTTGCCTGTGCGGGGATAATTGTCGGTTTGCGCCACATAGTAGAAGGGGGCGCCACCCGTTTGCAGGTACATTGGCACCTTGTTGTCCACCTCGACCATGACCATCTGCCATTGCGCCAATGGAGCCTGACGGCTCGCCTGTTCGCGCACCGCCTCGCCGAAGCGGATCACGCCGCCGCCGCCATTGCTCCAGGGCACCAGGATGCCCAGCACCGCCAACAGCAACACGGCGGTAACCGCGAAGCCGGCCTGCAGACGCTGCCCGGCGGACTCGCGCTGGGCCATGCGACGGGTGATCCACCAGGCACCGAGCAGGTGCGCGAACGGCACCAGCGGCAGCACATAGTAGCTGCGCCTGCTGCCGCTGGCGGTGAAGAACAGCATCAGCAGGCCAAGCCCCTGAAGCAGCCAACGGGTATCCGGCTCGATCTGCCGCCAGTGGCGCAGGGCAACCCACACGGCGATGATCCAGCAGGGTGCCCAGGGTAGGGTATAGACCGGCAGGTATACCAGGTAGGTGTAGATCGGCCCGAGGTTGTCGAATGGCTGGAAGAACCGCACCACGTTCTCCCGCAGTACCAGCCCCAGGCCGCTTTCGCCGTAGTTGGGCGCGCCGTACAGGTGCGAGAGTAGAAACGGCAGCATGTACAGCGCTGCGGCCAGCAACAGCGCAGCCAGCAGGCGCAGGTTCAGGTGGCGGCGCCAGCGGCCTTCGCGCAGCAAGTGCGGCAGCAGCACCAGGCCAGGCAGGATGAAGCCGATCAAGCCCTTGAACAGCGACGTCAGCGCCAGTAGGCCGAAGAACCCGACGTAGCGCCAGAAGCGGGTATCATCCGGCCCGCGGCAATACCACCAGACCGCTGCCAGTACGCCGCATACGGTAAGGATGTCGGCAGTGGCGACCCGTGCCCAGAACACGAAGTAGAAGGTCGTGGCCAGCATCCAGCCGGCGACCAAGCCGGTGCCCTTGCGGAACAGGCGCTCGCCCAGCAGGTAGGTCAGCCAGACACTCAACCATGCCGCGACCACCGAGGACAGGCGCAGCGACCAAGGCCCCAGGCCACCGGAAAGCCAGGCGCTGGCCGTGATAAGCCAGTAGGACAGCAGGGGTTTGTCGTAATAGGCGCCGCCTTTGAGGTAGGGGTCAAAATAATCTCCGCTTTGTAACATCTGCAGGGAAATGTTGGCCCAGCGAGTTTCTGCTCCCCATAACTCGCGACTGCCCAGGCCCAGCGTCAATAACAAGGCGGTGACGGCCAGCAGTAACAGCAAGGCACGTTGGTCGGTTGTTTTCAGATTCATCACTGGCTCTGCGGGTGGGCAAATTGTCGGCGAATCCTAGGTGGAGAAAAGTGCGGGGGGAGTGAAGGATTGGTGAAAAAGTTGCTGTTTGCGCTGCACAATCATATAACTACACTAAATGGTTATTTAGTGTAGTTATAAAAGAAGTGCATAACGGTCAACGGAAGCGGCGGGCAATCCATACCGTCTGGCCGCCACACTCAGGGTCTTCGACGATATGGTCCAGTACGGCGAAGCCGTGTTCACGCAGTTGTGCGGTGTATTCCTCGGGATCCAGGCTCGCGTGATACAAGGTTTCGCCCTGGAAATGACCCAAAGCTTCACCCAACGAGCTACCACTGGTGAACATCAGAACTGCACCGGGTGCCGCATGACGCTGGAACACAGGAAACATCCTGCGCTGATCATCGGGCTTGAGATGAAAAAAGCTGTTCCAGGCGAGGATGCCGGCGAACTGGAGATCGAGCGACAGCGTGCGCATGTCTGCATGAATCCATGAATGCTCAGGGAAACGGCTGCGACATAGAGCAAGCATCTGCGCTGATGAATCCACGCCAGTTACTGCCAGGCCGGCACCGATCAGATAACGCGCCACGGGCTGACCGGAGCCACAGCCCAGATCAAGTACCGTTGCAGAGGGTGTGAGCAAGGCATGGAAACGTTTGATCCATTTATGTTCGGTCAGGCGATCGCCGCGCAATTCATTCCACGCGTGGGCGTGCCGGTCATAGAGATCGATGATGTTGTCGGCAGAGGGATGGTCAGGCATCTGGCGTCCTTGATGGTGGGATCGTCTTGATGGGTGCCGTTTGGACATGGCGCTGAAGATAGCGTGTCGAGCGAGGTACGAACACAGACTCAGGAAACAGCCTGGTCTTGTTTTGAAATCTGCCTGACCCACGTCCCGCTTGCTGCATACGAATGTGCGCATAATGCATATTATGTTAAATCTGATAATGAGCTTACCCGGCCTGTGCAACCAAGTCCTATTCACGGCTGCGACTTGCAAGCCTTGGTTGAATCATTATTTGCTCAAATGGATGCTCCAGGAATCGTTTTCATCCACAATGGCCTCACGATATGCAGTGTGGAATCTTCTGATGCACCTCCCTACCGATGAGCGCTTGCTCAAAGCGCTGGCCGACGCGATCGTCGTCCACCCCCGTGCCACCTTGAAAGAGCTGGCCGAGGCGGCCGGCGTGAGCAAGGCGACCCTGCACCGTTTCTGCGGCACCCGTGACAACCTGGTGAACATGCTGGAACGCTATGGCGATCAGGTCCTCTCCCAAGTCATCGACAACGCTGACTTGCACGGCAGCGACCCGGCCGCAGCCCTGCATCGCCTCATCGTCGAGCATCTCAAGCATCGTGAGATGATGATCTTCCTACTCTTCCAGTACCGCCCGGACTCGTTCGACGACAGCGAAGCGAACCGCCCATGGCGGGCCTATGCCGACGCCCTGGATGCCTTCTTCCTGCGTGGCCAGCAATCGGGCGCTTTCCGTATCGATATCAGTGCGGCGATCTTCACTGAAATGTTCCTGAGCATGGTGTACGGCATCGTCGATGCAGAACGACGCGGGCGCGCGGCCAGCGCAACATCCGTGCACACGCTGGAACTGCTATTTCTCGATGGCGCTGCGGCACCTGCTCGCTGACCTGCCTTCGCCAGCGCAAAAAAAGCCCCAGAGCATCGAACCCTGGGGCTAAGGGGCTGGACATGCCAACCAAAGGAGGCTGTTTCAGCCCTTGCTCGGCCAGCCGCCGCCGAGGGCACGGAACAGGTCGACCAACGCCAGTTGGCGCTGGGTACTGGCTTCGATGAACGCTGCTTCGTTCACATAGCTGCTGCGCTGGGCGTCCAGGTAGCGCAAATGGTTGTCCACCCCACCCTCGTAACGCGCCTTGGCCAGCGCCAGGGTCTCGCGGCTGGTGTCGGCCAAGGCTCGGCGCGCGGTTTGCTCGCGGCGCAGGGTGTCGGTGGCGACCAGCGCATCGGCGACCTCGCGGAAGGCGACCTGGATCACGCCTTCATAGGCGGCCACGGCCGATTCCTTGCGTGCCTCGGCCAGGCTGAGACCGGCTCGGTTGCGCCCGGCGTCGAACAGCGGCAGCGACAACTGCGGCATGAAGGTCCAGCTACGCGAGCCACCGTCGAACAACCCTGACATCTGCGCACTGGCGGTCCCAAAGCTGCCAGTCAGGCTGATACGCGGGAAAAACGCTGCCCGCGCCGCGCCAATATCGGCATTGCGCGCACGCAGCCGGTGTTCGGCGGCGAGGATATCGGGGCGGCGCTCGATCAATGCCGACGGCGCGCCCGGCGCGATGTCATTCAGCACCATCGGCTGGTCCGGGCGTTCAGCGGGCATCGCCTTGGCCGCCTCGGCACTGCCCAGCAATAGCACCAGCGCGTTGTAGGCCTGGCGTTGTTGACGCACGGTGACTTCGAGCTCGGCACGGGACTGTTCGACCAGCCCCAACGCCTCTTGGTGGTCCAGCGCCGTGGCCGTGCCGGCGGCGCGCCGCTGGCCGACCAATGCCAGAGAATCCTCGCGGCTGGCCAGGGTCTGGCGGGTCAACGCCTGTCGCCGCTCGGCACCGTCCAAGGTCAGATAGGCCTGGCTCACCTCGGCGATCAGGGCGATGCGTGCTGCACGCCCGACTTCCTCGGTGGCCAGGTACTGCTCCAGGGCTGCATCGCTCAGGCTTTTGATGCGGCCGAACAGGTCCACTTCATATTCTGGCAGCGACAAGCCCACCTGATACGTGCGGGTGACCCCTTCGCGGCCATCGCTCGAAAGCGCCGACGGCAGGTGCTGGCGATCGCCCGCAGCGCTGGCGTTCAGCCCAGGCACCCGGTCGGCCCGCTGGATCCGGTACTGGGCACGGGCCTGCTCGATGTCGAGCAGGGTCTGGCGCAAGGAGCGATTGTTGTCCAGCGCACTGGCGATCAGCTGACGCAGCACCGGGTCGACTATGAACGCCTGCCACTGTACCTGCTCCACCGAGCGGCCTGCGTGACCGGCGCCAGTGCCCCATTCCGCCGGCACCGGTGCTTGAGGGCGCTGGTAGGTAGGCGCCAGGGAACAACCGCTCAGGCTCAAGGCCAGGACCAAGGGAAGCACACGATTAGCCATGACCATCACTCAGCCTCCTCGATAGCCTGTTGCACCGGGGCAGGCTTGCGCTTGAGCAGCGTCAACACCCAGACAAAACAGACCGGCACGAATACCACGCCCAGCAAGGTGGCACTGAGCATGCCACCGATCACGCCGGTACCGATGGCGCGCTGGCTTGCCGCACCCGCGCCGGAGGCGATGGCCAGCGGCACCACGCCGAGGATGAACGCCATGGAGGTCATCACGATCGGGCGGAAACGCAGGCGCGCGGCCTCGATGGCGGCGTCGCACAGGCTGTAGCCCTTCTCCCACAGTTCCTTGGCGAACTCGACGATCAGGATGGCGTTCTTTGCCGCCAGGCCAATGATGGTGATCAGGCCGACCTTGAAGTACACGTCGTTGGGCATGCCGGTGAGCGTCACCGCCCACACCGCGCCCAGGGCACCGATCGGTACGATCAGCATCACCGTCAGCGGGATCGCCCAGCTTTCGTACAGCGCCACCAGCAGCAGGAACACCACCAGGATGGCCAGGGCGAACAGGCTGGCAGCCTGGCCGCTGGACACCTTCTCCTGGTAGGAAAGGCCCGTCCAGGCGT
Source organism: Pseudomonas sp. NBRC 111130 (assembly GCF_001320485.1). Lineage (NCBI taxonomy): Bacteria > Pseudomonadati > Pseudomonadota > Gammaproteobacteria > Pseudomonadales > Pseudomonadaceae > Pseudomonas > Pseudomonas sp. NBRC 111130. The sequence continues at coordinate 46,167 of NZ_BCBG01000013.1, read as the reverse complement.
AGCCGATACCCGGCGGCAGCTCGCTGACCAGGCGCTCCATCTCGGCCATTGCCTGGCCGGTACTGTGCCCCGGCGAAGCGTCGCCGGCGATGCGGATCGACGGGTAGCCGTTGTAGCGCACCAGTTGCACCGGGCCCTCTTCCCACTGGGTGGTGACGAAGGCGCTGAGCGGCACCTGCTCGCCGCCGGCATTGGGGGCATAGAGGCGCAGCACGCTTTCGGGAGTCATGCGTTCGCCTTGCTCAGCCTGCACCACCACGCGCTGTTGGCGCCCGGCATTGGTGAAATCGTTGATCACCGCCGAACCGAAGGCGGTGGCCAAGGTGTTGTTGATGGCTTCGAAGCTAACGCCCAGGGCATGGGCCTTTTCCCGGTCGATGTGCAGCCGCAGTTGCGGTGCTTCGGCCAGGCCTTCCATCATCGCGTAGAGGATGACCGGGTTGCCGTTGGCACGCGCCAGCAACTGATCACGGGCCGCGAGCAGTGCTTCGCGGCCTAGGCCACCACGGTCCATCAGGCGCAGGGCGAAACCACCGGAGTTGCCCAGGCCGTCGATCGGTGGCGGCATGACGGCGGTGATGGTGCCGTCACCGTTGGCGGCGAACTGCGCATTGATCGCTGCCGTTTCCGCCTCCGCAGATTGCGCCTTGTCACGCTGCGCCCAGTCCTTGAAAGTGGGGAACGCCAGCGCGGCGTTGTCACCCTGCCCCGAAAAACTGAAGCCACTGACAATGAACGAGTTGGCCACCGCCTCACGGGACATCAGGAATTTTTCCAGCGCCTCGGCGGTGTGGTCGGTACGTACCCGGCTGGCGCTTGGTGGCAGTTGCACATCCACGACGCTATAGCCAAGGTCCTCGGCCGGCACGAAAGCCTCCGGCAAGCGCACATAGGAATAGCCCAGCACCACCAGGATGCCCACATACGCCAGCATCCAGCGGCCGGCACGTGCCACCAGTTCGCTGTTGAGCAGCGAATAGCGTTCGGTGACACGGGCGAATAGACGGTTGAAGGCGCCGAAGAAACTGGCCTTTTCATGGTGGCCATGGGGCACCGGCTTGAGCAGCGTGGCGCACAGCGCCGGGGTGAAGGTCAGGGCCAGGAAGCCGGAGAACAGGATCGACACCGCCAGCGACACGGAGAACTGCTGGTAGATCACCCCCACCGAACCGGACATGAACGCCAACGGCAGGAACACCGCCGCCAGCACCAGGGTGATGCCGATGATCGCCCCGGACACCTGCCCCATCGCCTTGATGGTCGCCTCCGCGGGCGACAGGCCTTCTTCGGCCATCAACCGCTCGACGTTCTCCACCACCACGATGGCGTCGTCCACCAGGATACCGATAGCCAGCACCATGCCGAACATGGTCATCATGTTCACCGAGAAGCCGAGCAGCTTCATGATCATCAAGGTCCCGAGCAGGCACACCGGTACCACGATCGACGGGACCAAGGTGTAGCGGACGTTCTGCAGGAACAGGAACATGACCAGGAACACCAGCACCATGGCTTCGATCAGGGTGTGGATCACCTTCTCGATGGCCACATCGACAAAGCGCGAGGTGTCGTACGGTACCGAATATTCGACACCTTCGGGGAAGAACTGCGACAGCTCGGTCAGGCGCTCCTTGACTAGCGTCGCGGTCTGGATGGCATTGGCGCCGGGCGCCAGCTGCACCGCACCGGCCACCGCCGGGTGGCCGTTCAGGCGCGCCGACAGGTTGTAGTTCTCGCTACCGATGGCCATGCGCGCCACATCCCCCAGGCGTACGCTTGAGCCATCGGGGTTCGCGCGCAGGACGATGCCAGCGAAAGCCTCCGGCGTGTCGAGGGTGCCCTGCACGGCCAGGGTCGCGGTCAGCTCCTGCTCGCTGGCAGCCGGCGTACTGCCGAAGCTGCCGGCTGGCACCTGGACGTTCTGGCCGCGAATCGCCGTATTGATGTCGTCGATGGACAAGCCATACCCCACCAGCTTCTGCGGATCCACCCAGACCCGCATGGCCGCTTCCGAGGCGAAGAACTGCAGTTTGCCCACGCCGGGCACGCGCAGTAGTTCGTTATTGATGTTACGCGCGGCATAATCGGCCAGGGCCGTGGTATCGCCACGGTTGCCGGCCGTGCTGGTCAGGGCGTAGATGAGCAGGAAGCCGGAGCTGGCCTGCTCGACTTTCAGCCCTTGGGTCAGCACCGCCTGAGGCATGCGTGCCTCCGCCTGTTTCAAGCGGTTCTGCACATCGACCTGCGCCATGTCCGGGTCGGTGCCTGGCTCGAAGGTCACCATCACTTCGGCCACGCCATTGGAGTTGTTGGTGGACTCGTAGTACAGCAGGCCCTTGGCGCCGTTGAGCGACTGTTCGATGATGCTGGTCACCGACTCCACCATGACCTTGGCCGAAGCGCCAGGGTAAGAGGCGGTGATGGAAATCTGCGGTGGCGCCACGTTGGGGTACTGGGCCACGGGCAAGGTCGGAATCACCAGTAATCCTGCCAGTGAAATGAACAACGCCACGACCCAGGCAAAGTTCGGGCGGTAGATGAAAAACCTGGACATCTCAATTTCCTCGCATCACTGGGCGGCGGCCGTTTGTTGCGGTGCAGGCGCCACCGGCATGCCGGGGGCCAACCCTGCCGGGCTGCCGACGATCACCTGGTCACCAGGTTTGAGGCCTTCGGTGATCTGCCAGCGTGCGCCCTGCATCACGCCGGTTTGCACGGCGCGTGCTTCAGCAATGCCATTGGCGGCGACCAAAACCCGTGCCTGGCCGTCGCTGCCACGCTGGACCGCCCGTTGAGGGACCAGGATGGCGTGGTTGTCGGTACCTTGAGGTGTGCGCACGCGCACATACATGCCCGGCAACAGCGTGCCGTCCGCGTTGTCGAATCGCCCACGGAGGATGATCTGGCCGGTGCCGCGGTCCACACTCACATCGGTGAACATCAGCTCACCCGAGCGCTGGAAGTCGGTGCCTTCTACTTGCGCGGTCAAACGCTGGCTGTCAGCTGCGCGCGTGCCGTCCTTCAGCGCTTGGCGCAGGCGCAGCGCGTCAGCGGCAGACTGCGTGAAGTCGATGTAGATCGGATCGAGCTGTTGGATTCGGGCCATCAGTGTCGCATCACCCTGCCCCACCAACGCGCCTTCGGTAATCAGCGCGCGACCAATGCGCCCGGAGATCGGCGCGGTGACAGTGGCATAACCCAGGTTCAGGCGTGCGGCCTGCACGTCGGCCTGGGCAGAACGCACCGTCGCACCGGCGCTGCGCAATTCGGCGGTGGCGCTGTCGAAATCCTGCTGGCTGACCGCTTCGATCCTGACCAGCGGCTCATAGCGTTTCACTCGCGCCTGGGCCTCCTGCTGCACCGCCTGAGCACGGGCGAGGTCGGCCTCGGCGCGGGCCAGGGCTGCCTTGAACGGCGCCGGGTCGATCTGGAACAGCACATCCCCCGCCTTGACGTCAGCCCCTTCCTCGAAGCGCTTGTGCAACACGATACCCGGCACCCGCGCCCGCACCTCGGCGACGCGCATCGGCTCGACTCGGCCCGGTAGCTCAGCGGCCAAGGCCACCTGCTCGGACGCCAACGTCACGATTTCCACCGGATAGCTCGCATGGGCTGCACCGCCCTGCTCTGCTGCGGGCTTACACCCGGCCAAGGCGATTGCCATGGCCAATGCGCCTACCCTTATCAAGCCTGTCTTGCCCATCACGCCCTCGAACCTTGATTGAAAACGGGGCGGATGCTACGTTTCAAACTCACATGAGTCAATTGTGTCTCATAAAAACCATAATAGACTCTTAATGGATACTTCAGACTTGCCGCTTTCATCGCTTCCCGCCAAGCTGGTAAATACCCTCTATGCCGCTGTCGCCTTGCGCCCCAGAGCATCCATGGGCGAGCTGGCGGTGTTGGCAGGCATCAGCCGGGCAACCCTGCACCGTTACTGCGGTACCAGAGACAACCTCGATAGCCAGCTCGAACAGCACGCCAAAGACACGCTCATGCAGATCCTCGACAACAGCGGCACGCTGGTCGCCAAAGAGCCCCTGGCCGCGTTGCGTCAGCTGATTCACGCGCACCTGGCCCAGGCTGAACTGGTCGCGTTCCTGGCCTCCCGCTACCCTGTGCACATGAGCGAGCAGCACGACCTGCGGTTCTATGTGGAAAGGCTCGATGCGTTGTTTTTCAGCGGCCAGCGACAGGGCGTGTTTCGAGCGGATGTCAGCGCGGCGTTGCTGACCGAGATGTTCGTATCGTTGTTGCATGGCATGGTCGACGCCCGCCAACGAGGGCGCGCGCCAAGAGAGAGTGCAACGGTGCTGGAGCATGCGTTTCTGCAGGGCATTGCAAGGCGGGCGCCCCGCTGAGCGCGCGCAGGACAACAGCCGTGAAGCGCTATGGCGTCAACGGAAGGGAATGAGGACTATTGCTCGTCGCCATCGAGTGGCGTGCTCCAGATCACCAGTTCAAGGGCAGCGGCGACCTGGATGCGATGGTCGGCAAGCGCGATAGGCAGCAGGTCCTGGGCGCGCTCCAGCCGGCGCAGCAAGGTATTGCGATGGGTACCCAGCACCTCGGCGGTCTGGGTGATGTTGCAGCCATTGGCCAGGAAGGCGTGTAACGAATGCTGAAGAACCGTAGGTTCGATCGCCAAGCGCCCCAGCGTGCTCGAGACGAACTGCCTGGCCGCGCGGGCATCCTGGGTCATCAGCGACACCATCCTCACCTGATCGATCGTGGCCACCGCGGGTGAGCCCGCCAAACGGCCCATCAACCGCTGGGTGGTCAAGGCCTCCAGGTGCGAGCGCCGGAAGCCATTCATACCCGCGCCCGCCGAACCGATTGCCGCGCGTATCTTCGGAAATTGCCGGGCGACGTCCTGCAGCAGGTTCAGGTCCAGCGGCTTTGCCGCATTGCTCCAGGCCCACAGGGTCGCAGGGCCCGCGAACACGATCAGCGGCGCTCCCGTGCCCGTGAGCTGCGCCAGGGCGCGCGCCATATTCTCCAAGGGGCGAATCTCGGCGTCCGGGGTTTCGCTCCAGACGAGGCAGGCACGGTGCCTCTGAGCCAGGCTGTAGCCCAGTCGCCTGCCGAACTGCTCCGCATCCACATCTCTGCCATCGAGCAGCCGGCTGACCAGGCTGCGTTTATCGACAGGGTCGTCATGGGCCTGGACGCTTTTTTCTTCGAGGATGATCTGCGTCACCACACGCATGTTGCTGTCGATGAATTCCGAGATCGACCGCGACGAGACCTCCAGGAATTCCTCGAGCACCACGGGATCCTGCGTCAGGCTGAAGGCCATCTTCATCCACAGGTCCCAGGCTGCGTTCTGTATCGACCGTGCAACATTCATCAGCAGTTCGGACAACCCCCTGCGGGCGAGCTCCCTGGCCGTGTCCACCATGTCAGCGGACACATAAGGCTCTACCGGCTCCCCAGGGCGCTGCAGGTTGGCATTCGCCCAGTGCAGCAACTCTGCCCGGTTGGCGCGCCGGCACGCCGCGAGGATGACCGGGTCCTCCAGCAACCTGGCATCTTCGGGCGAAGAGAACAGTGCCTGGTTCAGGCGCTCGACCCACTCGGCTGGCAGCGCCTGAGCGAGTTCGGCGCCTTTGCGCATGAGCTCGCGAACGGTTTCCGAAGGGCGTGGCCAGGGTGATGGCGTGCTGGTCATGGGCTGTGCAGATCACTCAAAGAACGGCTGGAAAATGGTGCAGTTCGTACCTAGGCGCAGGGCCAGTGGAAACCTAGCATGAACCCACTGCCTGAACAAAAAATACAAGGAGGCACCGTGATGCTCCATGTCCCTTTTTCGGGTTTGGCGCCACGCCAAGCCTGCCCGTTGATCGTGCCGCTCGAGCTGGTGCGCACGCTTTCCCGGCAAGGAAACAGGCCAGGCATCGGTTTGCGATGCCTGGCCTCTGAGTGAGTGGCCAACCCTTCATTGCTGGTAGGGCATTACCCCTCGGCGTGAAAACAATACAGGTACGCCTTCGGCGTTGAACAACGCCGCCGTCAGTGAAAGGCCATCAGCGGTCTGCGTTTCCTGAAAGCTATGCCCGCCATCGCTGCTCTGCACGCTCAGCCCGTCCAGCCCGACTGCCAGCACACGAGAGCCGGCTACCGCAACGCAAGTGACAGAGCCCTTGCTTTGCGTTGGCACTCGGCGAAAGCCCTTGCCGTCCACTGAACCCTGCAACAGGGTGCCGCGCTGGCCACCCAGCAGCAGACGTCCATCAGCCAGCACCGCGCCTGACCACAGGGTGCCTTCGTAGCCAGTATCCAGGTAACGCCAGTTTTTCCCCTGGTCCTCGGAATGCAGAACCTGCCCATGCTCAGCCGTGGCGTACAGCGTACCGCGGCTGTCGGCAAACAGTCCCATCAGGTTGAGGTCGGCCCGCTTGGCCCCCGGAGGGGCCTGCACCGGCTGCTCGGCCCACGTCTGGCCGCCATCCTCGGTAGTCAGCACCAACGACCAGAGGCCTACCGCCACACCCTGCCGGGCATTGAAGAAGTGCACCGCGAACAGTGGCCGGTCTTCTTCGCTGGCCAGGCGCTGGACCTGCCAGGACTCCCCGCCATCGGTGCTGGCCAGGATCGCGCCCCAGTGGCCAACCGCCCACCCGCGCTTGGCATCCACGAAAGACACGCCCGTCAACGGTGTGGACAGCGGTACCGACCTCGCCTGGCGCCACTGCATGCCCTGATCGTCGGACAACAGCACGACACCGTGGTCGCCCACGGCCACCATGCGCGCCCCTGCCCAGCCGGCGGCCAGCATGGTGGCCTGCCTGGCATTGCTCGCCTGTACGGCCGGTACGGCCTGCAACGGCGCGGCCTGAAGAGACATCAGCGGCACAGCTGCTGCGAGCAAGGCTGCGGTGAATGAAACCCTGAACTTCATGCTTCTCTCCTCAATGCACCAGCGCGCCGATCATGCGCACAGGGCGCTTACGTGGGAATACCCGCTCCAACCAGACAGCGAAGGCCGGCAGCACGGTCATGGCCATTACCATGTTGACGATGAACATGAAGGCCAGCAGCTTGCCCATGTCGGCCTGGAACTTGAGTTCCGAGAAGGCCCAGGTGGCCACGCCCACGGCCAGGGTGATGGCGGTGAAAATAGTGGCGACACCCACTTCGAGCAGCGCGTATTCCACCGCCTTGGTGATCGACTGCCCATGGGCCAGGTGCAGCTGCAGGCGGTTGTAGATGTAGAAGGCGTAATCGACGCCAATGCCCACCGCCAGCACCATCACCGGCAAGGTGGCGATGGTCAGGCCGATCTGCAGCTCCTTCATGAACCAGTAGCCAACGAAGGTGCCGATGGTCAGCGGCAGGCAACACACCAGGACTGCCCGCAGGTCTCGGTACACCACGAACACCAGCAATGCGATGGCGGCATAGACGTAAAGCAACATGGGAGTTTCGCTTTTTTCCACCTCCTCATTGATGGCGGCCAACACCCCGGCGTTGCCCGAAGCGAGGCGCACCGAAATGCCTGGCCTCGGGTACTCGCTGCGGAACGCCTTGGCGGCGTCCACCACTCGGGTGAGGGTCGTGGCTTTGTGATCGGCCAGGTACAGGTGCACCGCCGACATGCTGCAGTCGGTGCGCATCAGCCCGGGCGTGCGCGCCACCTCGGTGGCCAGCGCAGCGTAGTTCATCGGGTCGATGGGTACCGCCGCCATCTTCGGGTTGCCTTCGTTGTAGCCCTCGTTGAACTGGCGCATGTTGCTGGAGAAGGACGCGACGGAGAGGACACCGGGCACCCCCTGCATGGCCCACACGAAGCGATCCTGGTACTGGCCCAGGGCGACATCCTCGCAGGCCGCCTGGCTGTCTTCGCCAGAGGGGACCGTGTTGACCTCGAACACCACGCTGAGCCAGTCCAGGCCAATGTCGTAGTTGCCAGCGATAGAGACCGCATCGCGATTGAAGCGGGAGTCCTCGCGCAGCTCCGGCGCGCCCGCCTGCAGTGTGCCAACGACACGGTCATGGCTTTGCCAGATCGCCACCAGGAATACCACCAAGGCAACGCCAAGCACCCATTGCGCCCTGCGCGGCTCGGCGAGCCGGGCCAAGCCACGCAGCCAGCGGGTCCGGCGCTGTCGGGAGGCTTCCTGGGCGGCAGCGTACTTGTCATCGACACTGAGTAACGACGCCATCAACGGCAACATCACCAGGTTGGTGATGATCTTGTAGGCCACGCCAAGCGAGGCCGTGATCGCCAGCTCACGCACCATCGGGATGGGGATCAGCAGCAGCGTCACGAAGGAAACCAGCGCGGTCACCAGCGCCAGTGTCCCGGGAATCAGCAACCCCGTGAAGCTAGAGCGCGCCGCCTCTTCGGCGCTCTTGCCAATGGCGATCTCGCGCACGATGAAGTTGATTTGCTGCACGCCATGGGAAACCCCGATGGCGAACACCAGGAAGGGCACCAGCACCGCCAACGGGTCGAGCCCGTAGCCCAACAGGCGCAGGCTGCCGAACTGCCACACCAGCGAGGCCAGCGAACAGGCCAGCGCCAGCAGCGTGAAACGCAGGGAGTGGCAATACCAGTACACCGCCCCCGCGGTCAGGAGCAACGCCAGCAAACAGAACTCCAGTACGGCTGAAGCACCGTCAGCGATGTCACCGATCTGCTTGGCGAAACCGATGATCTGAACTTCGAATTCGCCATCCTCGAATGGCTGGCGGATCTCTTTTTCCAGCCTGTGGTTGAACGCCACGTAGTCCAGGTGGGCGCCATTGGTGTCGTACTCGTTGAGTTCCACCGTGATCATCGCGCTGCTCTGATCACGGGAAACCAGCGTGCCGATGAAACCACCCTGGGCAGTGGAGTTGGCGATCGTCGCGATGATCTGGTCATCCAGGTGATCGGGAGAAACCGTACCCGGTACCAGCGGATCAGCGCGAAACCCTTCTTCGGTGATTTCGTTGACGAAGGCATTGGGCGTCCACAGGGACCGCACACTGCTGCGCGACACGCCAGGAAGGAAGGTCACTGCCTGGGTGACGTCATACAGCCGCTTCAGGCCAGGAGCGCTCCATATATCGCCCTGTCGGGCCTTGACCACGATGGTCAGCCGGTTCGCGCCCAGCAGGTCGTTGCGGTAGGCCTCGAATGTCCTGATGTATTCGTGGCCTACCGGCAATTGCTTTTCGAAGCCAGCATCCATGCGCAGTTGCACGGCGAACCAGCCCATGATCAGCGTGAACACGGCCAGGCTCGCCAGCACCAGACGACGATGCCCGAACAACACCCCCTCGACGCGTGACAACAGGCCACGTGCCGGGGCTTCAGATAGCTTTACAGAACCGTTCACGGCAGGCCTCACAAGGTGCGGGAGATCGCGATACCGACATAATCGCGGTCACGATAAAGCTGGTCGTAGGGGGTTTCGCCGCCCATGAACTTTGCGTAGTTGAGGGAAATCTGCCAACTGGCCGGGTTTCGTACGAAATTCAGGTACAGGTTCATGCTGCTCGCGTCTTCGGTGAAGGTGGCGCTCAGGTTCGGCGTTCGCCCTCCAAGCGAGCGCGAGTAGAAGACGCCGGGCGTGACCTGCCAGCCCGGCAGCAACGTGCCGTCATAGGTCAGGCTGAAGTCCAGGTTGATGCCCGACGAGGTCTTGTCGCCACGGGACTTGGGCGCTGTCGCAGGATCCAGTTGCCAGGCATTGAGCCCTGGGGCGAGTGGTTCGCCATTGACCTCGTCATGCAGCCCGGGGTACCTGATGACCACCAGTTCCGAGAGCAGGGTGCCCGTGCTGGCCCCGGTGAAATCGAGCAGCGTCGGGGAGTTGGACGGCGTGAAGCTGTAAAGGCCGGTGAGGTGCCATTGGAATTTCTTTTCGTCTTTCCAGCATTTGCCCCCATTGCCGGAACACAGGTCGACGGCAGGGTTGAGCATGACCGAGTCCTTCGGCCGGTAAGAAAGCTCCGTACCCACTGCCCAGTCACCGATCGGCATGTTGGCGCTGACGCCATACATCATCCGGTTTTCCTGGTACTCCCAGGTGGGTGCCGCCGCGAACGTGTTCGGGTCAAGAATGGCGATGCGCAACGACGGCAACTTGTCGTGATAACGCATCACGTAGAAGCCATAGTTGATGTCGCTGTCTTCCGGCTGCCAGCGCAGCGAAAGGCCCCACTGGCCGCTGTCGCGGGCGTCCTTTTCGGAGAACCCGTAGTCTCCCCTGCCCTCGCCCAATGCGTTGGTGTTTGACCAATAGCTGCCCACCGGCGGCAACTCGCTCTTGTTCCAGCGGAACTGATAGTAGGCCTCGACGTTGACACCCGAGCCAAGGCCCGACGCGACACTGAGCATCGGTGCCGGCAGCACGGCCTCCTTGAGTTGCACACCGGGGCGCGCCAAGGCCTGGTAGTCGTAGGCGTTGGTGTTGTTGATGCCACCGGCCACGAACAGGCTCTCGCCCCAGTTGATCACCTGGTTGCCCAGGCGCGCGCGGACCCGCTGCCCGCCTAGGTCGAACCCTTTGCTCACCCACAGGTCCAGCAGGCGGGCCTTGAAGGCAAGGTCGTCGCGGGCGTCGTCACTCAGCCCGTTGCTGCCGACGCTCTCTGGGGTGTTGAACGACAGCGTGCCGGTGGTATCGGTGGCCGCGAAGTCGCGGATCCAGGTGCCACGCGCCATGAAGGTGACGTCCTCAGGCATCTTGAGCAACAGCTCATGGGTGCCCTTGAGGTAGTTGGTGAACAGGTCGCCGCGGTCGTAGTTCAGGTCGCCCTGGTCCGCCACGCCGGAGCTCTGCGCCAGGCAGCCGGAGGGCACGTTGTGCCCGGTCGGCCCCTGGTTGATCAGGTTGCAGCCCCGCGACTCCGTCCGCAAGCCCATGCCTGCGGTGATCGTGGAATCGAAGGACCCGGTCAGGGTTTCGGTTTCAAAGGTGAACCCCATTGCCAGCGGGGTTGCGCACACGATGGCAAGGCCTGACGCTTTCGTCATTATTTTTTTCATGTTGGCTCTCGATCTGGCGTCGGTTTAGCGCTCGCTGATGGCTCGCAGGTTGTCGGAGGTGAAGAAGTCGCGTTTCAGGCGAGGGTTGCCACTGTCTTCGGTGAGCCAGCGAATATCGTTCTTGCCGGCCCCGATCGAGGTCATGTCGAAGAGGTAACGACCCTCGGCCAGGTTGTACTGGACCTGGGCCTGCACGTCGCAAGCGCCGGTCTCGTACACGGGAATCGAGAACCCTTCACGCACCTTCCAGATCTGCCCTTGCTTGTCGAAGTCGACGGCCAGCAGCGGGTTCCAGCTGTCCTCGTCGATGTAGAACATGCGCTTGGGCGCCTGGTGGCGCATGCCTTGACGGACATTTGCCTCGACGACCCAGACGCGATGCAGCTCATAGCGACGCGACTGCGGTGCGATCGAGTCGTTGCCGGCGAACGCCTCCACCTTGGCGGCGGTGTCGTAGGCACCGAAATCGTTGTAAGGCACCAGCAGTTCCTGCTTGCCGAGCAGCTTCCAGTCGAAACGGTCCATGGTGCCGAAGAAGACGTTCGCCTCGTCCACGGTGTACTGGTTGTCGAGGCCGATCTGTGGCGCGTCGTAGGAATACGACGGCATACGGCGCACGCGACGCTGGCCGGGGAAGTAGTAAAAGGTGGTGGCCTGCTCGCCGGCCACAGCCGTTTGCACGGCGGATTGACCGGCCAGCGCCGCGGGCTCCAGGTAGTTGAAGAAAGTCGCGTTTTCCAGGCGGCCGTAGGAGGAGAAAAGCGCGCTGCCCTTCTTGCCCCAGGGTGTCAGGAAGAAGGTGTCGGTCGACTGGCGCAACCACTCCCCGCCCTTGCGGGGAGAAATGCCTGAAATGCTCCGAGGGATTTCTACGCCAACGCCGCGATAGCGCATCTTCATGTTCCACATCACCTCTGCACCGGTAGTGGGCATCGGGAACGGGATACCCGGAACATGGGCTTCTTCAAGGGCGACACCGGAAGCATCGAGCTTGGCGAAGTCCACGTTCTGCCTGGTGTTCTCAGCCACGAAGTTCGGCGCGTCGCAGGTACGGCGGGTGGGGAAGACATCCATGCGATAGCCCGGAACCTTCTTGAACAGTTCCAGCTGGGCCGGTGAAAGCTGGCTCGCGTGTTGCGCCACATTGCTCGAGTCGATGCTGTACAGAGGCTTGTCGCCCTTGAACTTCCAATGCTCCCCTCGCACCTGGCCGTAGCTCCAGCCCGCCCCCTGTGGCCCTGGGGCGGACCAGGCCGGTATATCCCCGTTAGAACTGGCGGCGCTCTCGCCCCCCAGCGGCGTCAACTTCGAACCCAGCGCCTCTGCCCCCTGGGGCGCAGCCTGTACCGAACAGATCGCGGTCGAGGCCGCAAGGGTAACCAGCAGCTGCCTGAACATACGGCGGGTGGATAAGACACGTTCCGACCGTGCTTTGACTTCTTTCATTGGAGGATCCTCAAACAAAGGGCTTGGAGCGACTGCTCGACGTTTCAAGTGGAAAAAATCGGCGCCTGCTACATCCTGATCACACGACATGATCAATTGACCATGTCGTGTGATCAGTACGCAAGCCACATGCCAGAATGTGTTATTGGCGGATTACGCTAGAGAAATCAGTGCGTTGAATTTATGCATCGATCAATGCATGCCAGGCGCCTGCACTTTATTGGGAAGTAAGGAAACATGTGTTACTAAAAGATGCTTTTTATAGTGCGCCGCCTAAAAGATTTACTCAGTGCCGCACGGAAATCTACCTGCTGTTCGCTTATCGAGCAGCATAACTAACGCAAATGATTAACCCATAAAAAAACCGCCCCTTGGGGCGGTAAAGAAGCAGGCTTTCGCCCGCCATGGAGTAACAGAAAATATCAAGCCGCTCATTCCGTCAGTCCGTGAACACCTCGTTAACTAGCCCGCACCTTAACGGAGATGGAGCATGGCATTCGAGGGCACTTTCCTTGAGCACTGAAGTGCCCCATAGGCATGAAACAACTGCACAATCGAGTAGGACCAGGTCAGGAAGGCGCAGGTCATGAAGATCATCTTGGTATCATCCCCCGGGATCGGGAAAAAGTCATACCGCAGCGCGATCGTCAGCCCCGCCGCGCCTCCCAGAAGGGTTGCCAGCGCATGCCCAGACTCGCCGGCACGTACCAGTCGCCAGATAAAGTAGACCAGGAACAGCGTGTAGAGCGACCACATCAACATATAGAAATAGGGCAACCACTCTTTGAAACCTGTCGACAGGTAATAAATGGCCGTCGCGGCAAAAGCGGCCATGAACAAGAGCAGGTCCTTCGCCGGCGATGGCTTGTAATTGTGCGTCACCGCCATCAACCCGAGCGTTGCAATAACCGGCACGCCGACCCCGCGGGAAAACGCATCCAGAAAAATGGCCACATTATAATTGGCTTGCCATCCCGTGGCGATGAAGGTCGTGAAGTTAGTTGCGGATATACCTACAATCAAGAACTCCACGCCCAACAGATAATTCTTACGCCTGATGAATGCAACACCATAACCCACGCCACTCATCACCAGCAGCACACATGAGATCAACGCAAACAAATCTATGAGTTCCACGATAACAGCCTCTGTCAAAAGGGGCGCGCCGTCGCTCTACAATGACGGGCATAGAACAAGCGCATCCACTGCAATCAGCCCTTGTTGGCTTTGTCTTTACGCACTTTTCTATCGGTCCAGTCATCCAGCAACTTGGCCGCCGCAAAGGCCGAGTGTATGGCGCACCATTGCAGGGGTTCAGGCAGCATGGACGGCGTCTTGTGTTGCAGCGCCGCCAGCAACTCAGGCGCCTGGCCACTGATTTGCTCGGCAAACAGCTTCCCGATCAACGATTGAGTGCCCAACCCATGGCCCGAGCAGCCGGTGGTGTAGTGAATGTTCTGTTTCGCGCCCATGGCGCCGATCACCGGCAGGAAGTCGTAGGCACCACTGACGTAACCACTCCAGCAGTGCTTGACGCCCAGGCCTTGCAACATCGGATAGCGCTCGCGCAGTACCTGTGCCAATGCGGTGTAGGCGTCGTGGTCCGGGATATTGGGCGTCTTCGAACCGTAGGCATAACCTAGCTTCTTGACGGTCAACACCATTGTGCCGTGTGCCGTCAGCCGATGGCTCTCCATGGTGTAGTGCGGCGTGATGATCCCTTCCCGCCCTTGCCAGCCGAGGGCAGCCAACTGCTGCGTCGACAGCGGTTGGGTTTCGATTGCCGATACCCGAATCGCTGCGACCTTGTTGCGCAATACCCCCAGCTGCGGGGTATAGGCGTTGGTTGCCAGCACCATCACCGGGGCGGTTGCACTGCCATGGGCCGTCTTGCAGGTAATGACCGGCCCTTCGCTGAAGCTCAGCAACGGCGTGCGTTCGTAGAGCTTTACCCCCGCCTCGATGGCCGCGCGCCGCAGGCCGCCGATGTACTTCCCTGGGTTCAAGGTGCCACCACACTGCTCGGAGGCGAACAGAAACGCAGGGGGGATGCCCCGCGCACGCATCTCGGCACCGTCGACAAAGCGGCTCGTCGCTCCCAGCTTCTGCCCCAGCGCCATGTTTTCCCGCAAGCGCTTCTCCTGGCTGGAATGAACACCTGCCCGCAGCACACCCGAAGGGTTGTAATCACAGTCGATACCCAAGGTCTTGAATCGACCTTCCACGTAGGGCACCGCTTCGTCATAGAGCCTGACGAACTGCGTCGCCTGCTCCACACCCACGCGCTTGACGAACATGTTGTACTCGATACCCATGCTCCCCAGCAGGTAGCCGGCATTGCGGCCACTGGCACCGAAACCGGCGAACTCCTGTTCCAGCACCATCACATCCGCCCCGAGCGCCTTGAGTTCCAGCGCGGTCGACAGCCCGGCAAAGCCGGCGCCGATCACGATCACATCGGCCTGCGCGTGACCTTGGAGGGTCGGCTGCAGATCAGCCGGTCGCTCCACCCATCCCCCCAAACTACGAAACTTCAACGGTGCTGCGTCGCCATCGGCCACATTGTTCAACGCGTTCATTCCCGTCACTCCCAGAATGGTCAGAAGCCTTTACCCGGTTCGGAGAAAGCCGGCATGCCCAGGAGCTCTTGCGGATCGCGCATCTGGCCATCGATTTCCACCCAGCCGAGCAACGTGGAACTGGCACTCCAGCCCAGCAGGCGTTGCATTTCACCTGGGAGCTGGCGAACACGTTCGACGGGAATGGACAGGAAGTGATTCTCTTCAAGGCGCAGGAAGGCCAAGTCGTAGGCCATCGTCAGGCCAGTACGAGGGGCATCCGTCGTGTTGGCGCCGCCGCCGTGATACACCGAGCCGATCCAGAGCAGCGCGGAGCCAGCCTTCATTTGCGCAGCGACGGTCTCTTCCTGGGTCGGCATTCGCTCGTCATCCCACTGATGGCTACCAGGGATGACGCGCGTCGCACCGTTCTCTTCGGTGAAGTCTGAAATGGCCAGCATCATTTGCAGCCTGGCCTCACGCCCATACTGTGGGTGCCGCCAGAGCGAAGTGGCATCGTCACGGTGCAGGGGCTGGAGGCCTTGGCCCGGGCCAATCTGGATCGCCTGGGTGATGCTCAGTTGAATATCAGGTGCCATCTCGATACGGTCGCTGCCCACCCAGACGTGGGTAGGGGTTTGCAGGATCTGCCTGGCCGCGCCGAGGAACAGCGGGTGCAATGCCACCTCCACGGCGGTGTCGCTGCGCCCGATGATGCGCGCCACACGACGGGTCTGGGTGCCAGCGAAGTAAGGATCGACACCACAAGGCGTGACCTTCAGGTAGCTGTCCAGCTCTTCGGTGAGGGATTTCAGCGTTGCCGGTGAAACAAAGTCGGCAATGATGACGCCACCGTCACGCCGGATGATGTCCACCACCTGCTCGATCGAGGCGTCGCTGCTGACTGCGGAGAGCGCTCGTGTATCCATCTGCTTTCTACCTGTCTGGTTTTGTCATTGTTCTGTCCACCGAGGCCGGGCGACCTGCGAGGTGAACTCATCATTACCGAACATGGTCAATTGATCAAGTCGTTTGATTTGAATTTCCCGTACCCTACCGTGCCCATACGGATGGGATTGCAGCGACTCATGGATTGAGGCTTGACCTTGCGCTAGCATTCGTCACCGTCAACGCCGGGCCAAGGGGCCGGCGGCAATACCGAAAAGGGAGAACGCTCAATGGCTCGGATTGGTGCTGAAGAGCGCAGGCAGGACTTTATCGAGGCCACCGTGAAGGTGATCGCGGAACATGGGGTGGCCAACGCCACAACCCGGCGAATCGCTGCGGCAGCAGATTCGCCGCTGGCATCGTTGCACTATGTCTTCCACACCAAGGACGAGCTGTTCTATGCGGTCTACGAGTCCTTGATCAACATGCCGCAACAATCGTTGCAACACGTGCCGACAGGCGCCACGGCGGCGGAATCGGTCGGGGAAATGCTGCGCCAGCTGGTCAACTGGTTCACCGCCCACCCGGAAATGGCCACCACGCAGTTCGAACTGTTTTGCTGGAACCTGCGCAACAACCCGGAAATGGCAACCAAGATCTATGCCGTTTCCCTCGAAGCGGCCCAACAGGCCATCACCAAGGTCACCGACGGCGCGCTGGACCAGGCAGCACTGACCACTATCAGCCGCTTGCTGATCAATCTGTTCGACGGCCTGATGCTCGCCTGGTCCGCCCACGGCGACCGTGCACGCCTGGAGGCCGAGACCGAGACCGCCTGCCAGGCAGTCAAGTTGCTGGTGGCCAGTTACTGAGCCTCACAGGTTTCGCCGTGCTGCGTCGCTGCACGGCGTTCCACTCCCCCCTCCGGCCCTGAAAGCCGCAGCGCCTCCTTCGAACGTACCGATGACGATATCTACCAGACTGCCCTGTCTGATCGTTGATCGGCGAAGCAACAGGTGCAAATCATCCTGAAATAGCAGTGACGTGGTGCATTTTGCACCTTGTTCCACCCTTCATGCGACCTTATTCTGAGTCAAATGATCAAGTCAAAAGATCAGTCTCTATAACACAACAATAGGAGGCGACATGTCCTCTCACACTGCTCTTCCGGTTGAGCCGCTCGATGTTCTGATCATGGGAGCCGGTGTGTCTGGCATCGGCGCGGCGGCCTACCTGCGACGCAATCAACCGAACAAGACCTTTGCCATTCTCGAGTCCCGCGAGCGCATGGGGGGTACCTGGGACCTGTTCCGATATCCCGGCATCCGCTCCGACTCGGACCTCTACACCTTCGGTTTCGACTTCAAGCCCTGGACCAAGGCCAAGTCCCTGGCGGACGCCGCGGATATTCTTGAGTACCTGGGCGAAGCCATCGACGAGCACCAGCTGGCTCCCTTCATCCAGTACCAGCAGAAAGTCATCTCGGCCAACTGGCAAAGCGACAAGGGCTTGTGGGCGGTGCGTGTCGAGGATGGCCACACGGCGCAGATCCGCACGGTCGAATGCCGCTGGCTGTTCAGTGCAGGCGGTTACTATCGCTATGATCAGGGTTTCAGCCCCCGGTTCGAAGGCAGCGAGCAGTTCAAGGGCCAGATCATCCACCCGCAACACTGGCCGGAAGACCTCGACTACACAGGCAAGCGTGTCGTCGTCATCGGCAGTGGCGCAACCGCGGTAACTCTGATTCCGGCCATGGCCGACAAGGTCGCCAGCATCTCCATGCTGCAGCGCACGCCGTCCTACATCATCAACCAGCCCGCCAACGATGGTGTTGCAGCGTTCCTGCGCAAGGTCCTGCCCGCGCAAACCGCCTATTCCCTGACACGCTACAAGAACGCCAAGATCACCCTGGCCTTCTGGGGCTTCTGCCAGCGCTTCCCCAAGCTTTCGAAAAAACTGCTCCTGTGGCTGACCCGCAAGGAATTGCCCAAGGACTATCCGGTCGACGTGCATTTCAACCCGCCCTACAACCCGTGGGACCAGCGCTTGTGCTCGGTGCCCGAAGGCGATCTGTTCAAAGCCATCAGCGCAGGCAAGGCCGACATCGTCACCGATCACATCGAGCGGTTCACCGAGTCCGGGGTATTGCTCAAATCGGGCAAGACACTGAAGGCCGACATCATCGTCACCGCCACGGGGCTGAACGTACAGCTGTTCGGTGGCATCACCCTGCACAAGGACGGCAGACCGGTGGTACTCAGCGAAACCCTCGCCTACAAAGGCATGATGCTCTCCGGCGTGCCCAATTTCGCCTTTGCCGTGGGCTACACCAACTCATCCTGGACCTTGAAAGTGTGCCTGCTGTGCGACCATTTCTGTCGCCTGCTGGGCTTCATGGACAAACAGGGCCACAACGTCTGCGAGCCCAAGGCGCCTGCCGGTATCGAAACCCGACCCTTGCTGGACTTCGGCGCCGGATACGTGCAGCGCGCGCTGGACAGCATGCCGCGCCAGGGGCCCCGTGAGCCCTGGGTGATGTCGATGGACTACTTCCGCGACGTCAAGCTGCTGCGCCGAGGCAACGTGGCCGACAAGTGCCTCGCGTTCACCACGGTACCCAACGCGCCCTTGCACGCAGGCGTCGTGCTGCAGCAACAAGGTAGTCGTCAATGAGCGCTGATCGCTTCTGCGAGCTGCCGGGGGAGCGCAAGCTCTGCTATCGCACCCACGGCCCTGAAGACGCCCCGGCGGTCCTGCTCATCGTCGGCCTGGGGCTGCAATTGACCTACTGGCCGCAACCGATCATCGCCGGCCTGGTCGAGCGGGGGTTTCGGGTCATCACGCTGGACAACCGCGACTCGGGCCGGTCGTTCTTCACCGACGTAGTACCTCCCACGGCCATGCAGCAGTTCTTGCGCAAGCGCACCCCCGGCTATGACCTGGGTGACATGGCCAGCGACGTGATCGGGCTCATGAACGGCCTGAACCTGACAACGGCGCACGTGGTGGGCATGTCGATGGGCGGCATGATCGCCCAGACCCTCGCTGCCCGTTATCCCGAGCGTATCAGGACGCTCACCTCGATCTTTTCGACCACCGGATCGCTGCGCGTCGGCCAGCCGGCGTTCAAATCCATTCGGCAGCTGCTGCGCCGCCCGCCGCGCAGCGAGCAGGAAAGCGTTCGCGACTACCTGGCCATCATGCGCCTGATCGGCTCGACCCTGGAGTGGAATGAGCCCGCCTTCCGTGACTATGCCCTGTTGGCCTGGGAGCGAGGCGGTGGCGAGGCCAGCAACATCGGCACGGCCAGGCAGATCGGCGCGATCATCAATTCCGGCGACCGCACCCAGGAACTGCAACGGATTCGTTGCCGCACCCTGATCATCCATGGCGATGAAGATCTCATGGTCGCGACCAGCGGCGGGTACGCCACGGCCGCAGCTATCCGTGGTTCCAGCCTGGTGCTGCTGCCCGGGATGGGGCACGACTTCCCGCCTTGCCTGTCCGGCACGCTGCTGTCCCTGCTGGCAGGACACATGCTGTAGCGCGATCACCCTTTCAGGGGCGTGCAGCTTGGCCGCCCCCTCTTTTTCCCCCGAAGGAGGCCTTTGACCACAGCTTCAAGCAAAACCCAGAACAACAAAATGCTGGCTTGCGCGAAATGCCAGGCCACACATCACCCGCTCGAGCTGTTATCCACGGCCTGGCGCAAGTGCTCCTCTACTGCCCTTTCAACAATGACAACAATTGAGCAAGAGGTACGTATGGACTTGAAGTTTTTACTCCCCAGCAAAGTCGTGATGGAACCTGGTCTGCGCGAGCGCACCGGTGAACACCTGCACTCACTTGGCCTGGCCCGCGTGCTCATCGTGACCGATCCTGGGGTCAAGGCGGCGGGCCTGCTGGAAAGCGTCTACGCCAGCCTGGAGAAGGCAGGCATCGCCTTCGAGGAAGTGTCGGACATCAAGGCCAATCCGCGCAGCGATGACGTCAATCAGATCGCGCAGCGATACCGCGGCAAAGGTATCGATGGCTTGCTAGCCATCGGCGGTGGCAGTGCCATGGATGCAGCCAAGGCCATCAGCGTGCTGCTCAGCCATGAGGGTCGGATCGAGGACTACGAAGGGTCGTTCACGCTCACCCATGCCATCCCGCCTATCGTTGCCATTCCGACCACGGCTGGCACCGGCAGCGAAGTAACCTGCTTCTCGGTGATCACCGACACCGCCCGTCATTACAAGATGAGCGTGCATGATTACCGACTCGGGCCAGTCCTGGCCTTGCTTGACTCTCATATCCTCGACACGCTGCCCGCGTCGATTGCCGCCGCAACCGGCATGGATGCCCTGACCCACGCCATCGAAGCCTACACCTGCCGCGTGTCGAACCCCATCAGCGACGGCCTGGCGCTGCATGCCATCCGCCTGATCAGCCAACACCTCAAGCCCGCCGTGCTGGAACCCGGCAACCTGCACGCCCGCGAGCAGATGCTGGTGGCCAGCCTGATCGCCGGCATGGCCTTCGGTAATGCGGACGTAGGTAGCGTGCACTGCATTTCCGAAGCCATCGGTGGCATGTACGACACGCCGCACGGCGTGGGCAACGCTATCTTCCTGCCCTTCGTGTTCGGCCATAACCGCGATGCCGACATCATTCGCCATGCGCAGGTCGCCTACGCACTGGGCATCGACCCCAACCTCTCGCCGGCCGAGGCCGCCGAGGCCGCCGTCGGCTACCTGTTCCAGATGAGCAAGGACCTCGGCATCCCCCGCTTCGCCGAGGTGAAAGGCGTGCGCGAGGAAGACTTCCTGGCCATCGCTGAAAAGTCGAAGAAGAACTTCTCCGATGGCAGCAATGCAAAGGAGATGACCGTGGAAACCTACCGTGAAATCGTCGCCACTGCTTACCACTTCGTAGCGTGAGGGCTGCCAGTCATGAGCGAATCAACCCCCAGCGCTTCGCTGAAGCGCACCCTGGGCCCGTTTTCGGTCCTGCTGTTCGGCCTGGCCTTCCTCGCCCCGTTGATCGTCTTCGGCACCTATGGCGTGATCTCGCAGGCCAGTGGCAACACCACGGCAATGGCCTACCTGATCGCAGCGACCGGCGTGGTGTTCACGGCGTTGAGCTATGGCCGGCTGGTCAGGGTGTTCCCGGTGGCCGGGTCGGCCTACACCTATACCCGCAAGATGCTCAGCGCCAACCTCGGCTTCATGGTGGGCTGGGCCGCCCTGCTCGATTACTTCTTCATTCCGATGCTGATCTGGTTGCTGGGCGCCAGCTATCTCAACATGGCCTTTCCAGATGTGCCGCAGTGGGTGTGGATTACCGGTTTCATCGTCTCTACATCGCTGCTGAATGTGCTGGGCATCCAGGTGGCCAACCGCTTCAACCTGCTGTTGATGGGCGCGCAACTGGCGATCATCGTGGTATTCATCGGCCTGTGCGTGCATTACATCGTGGCTGCCAATGGCCCTGGTGGGCTGCTTTCGGCCAAGCCGTTCTTCAACCAGGATGTGTCCTTCGCCACCAGCATGGCCGGCGCCGCCATTGCTGCGTACTCGTTCCTGGGCTTCGACGCACTGTCCACGCTCAGCGAGGAAACCCGTGACCCGGGCCGCACGCTGCCCCGCGCGATCCTGATGGTCGCGCTGATCGGCGGTTCGGTCTATGTCGGCTCCTCGTACTTCATGTACCTGGCGCACCCCTCCCCCACGTTCGAGCTGGTGGACGGCGCTGCCTTCGAGATTGCCCGCATGATCGGTGGTGACCTGTTCTTCGCCGTGGTCCTGACGGGGATCATCATCGCCCACTTCGCCGCGGGCATGTCGTTCCAGGCCAGTGTGGGCCGGTTGCTGTACGCCCTCGGCCGGGACAACCAACTGCCGCGCAAGCTGTTCGGTGCATTACATCCTCGCTACCGGACGCCGACCTTCAACATCCTGCTGTGTGGCATTTTCGGCACCGCGGGTTTTGGCCTGACGATCGCCACCGCGACGTCCCTGGTCAATTTCGGCGCCTTTCTGGCCTTCACCGCCGTCAACCTCTGCGCGCTGCGGCTCACCTTCGATGCACACATCAAGGACGGGGCTGGCCTGCTGCGCGGCGTGCTCTTCCCGGTCATCGGCCTGGTCACGGCCGGCTGGATGCTGGCCAGCCTGGATAAAGACGCACTGATCATGGGCTGTAGCTGGCTCGCCCTGGGCGCGGTTTACCTCGCCTGCCGGACCAGCTTCTTCCGCAACCCGGTGCCTGACGCACTGGCGTAGCGGCCACCTTCCAAGCGAATCCCCTGAAGACAACCACAAGGCAAGGCCCTGGCCTTGCCGTTCAATGGCGAGAATCGACATGCAAACCAAACTCCTGATCAACGGTGCCCTGGTGGCCGGCGAAGGCGAAAACCTCGACGTGTACAACCCGTCCCTTGGCAGCGTCCTGGTACAGACCACCGAAGCCAGTCGCGCCCAGGTCCATGCTGCGGTGCAAAGCGCCGATGCAGCCTTCGACGCCTGGTCGCAAACGCCGCCCAAGGACCGCGCGGCACTGCTGCTAAGGCTCGCTGACCGCATCGACGCCCAGGCGCCGGTGTTCGCCCGCCTGGAGGCGGACAACTGCGGCAAGCCGTTTACCGCCGTGCTGCAGGACGAACTGCCAGCCGTGTCCGACGTGTTCCGCTTCTTTGCCGGCGCCGTGCGCTGCCTGCAGGGCTCGGCGGCGGGCGAGTACATCCCGGGCCACACTTCGATGATCCGCCGCGACCCGGTGGGCGTGGTCGCCTCCATCGCGCCGTGGAACTACCCCCTGTTGATGGCGGCCTGGAAACTGGGCCCGGCCTTGGCCGGCGGCAACACCGTCGTGCTCAAGCCGTCGGAACACACGCCGATGAGCACCTTGAAACTGGGTGAGCTGCTCGCCGACATCTTCCCCGCCGGCGTGGTCAACATCATCCATGGCCGCGGCGCCTCGGTGGGTGAACCGCTGACCAGCCACGCCCAGGTGCGCATGGTGTCGCTGACCGGCTCCGTGCGCACCGGCAGCCGCATCATCGAAGGCACCGCCGACAGCGTCAAACGCATGCACATGGAGCTCGGTGGCAAGGCACCGGTGTTGATCTTCGATGATGCCGACATCGACGCCGCCGTCGAAGGCATCCGCGCCTTCGGCTTCTACAACGCCGGCCAGGACTGCACCGCTGCGTGCCGCCTCTATGTGCAGAAGGCGGTGTACCCGGAATTCGTGCGCAAGCTCCGTGAAGCCGTATCCAGCATCAAGTGCGGGCTACAGGATGACCCGGCGACCGAGATGGGCCCGCTGATCACCCAAGAGCACCTGGAGCGCGTGGAGGGCTTCGTGAACCGTGCCAAGGAGCTCCCTCACATCGAGGTGGTCACCGGCGGCAAGCGCGCTGCGAGTGAGGGGTTCTTCTTCGAGCCGACCGTCCTGGCAGGCGCCACGCAGGAGGACGAGGTGGTGTGCCGCGAAATCTTCGGCCCGGTGGTGACGGTTACGCCATTCGAAGACGAAGCCCAGGCACTGGCATGGGCCAATGAGTCGGACTACGGCCTGGCCTCGTCGGTGTGGACCGCCGATGTGGGACGCGCCCATCGCCTGGCCGCTCGCCTGCAATACGGCTGCACCTGGGTCAACACCCACTTCATGCTGGTGAGCGAAATGCCCCATGGCGGCGTGAAGCTGTCCGGCTACGGCAAGGACCTGTCGATGTACGGGTTGGAAGACTACACCGTGGTTCGCCACGTGATGTTCAAGCATTGACCGCCCACGACCCCGATAGCCCGGATCATTTTTTCAAGAGGTTTGCATGAACAACATCGAGACGTTCGAAAGGCTCGAGTCCAATGTGCGGATGTACTGCCGTGACCTGCCACTGGTGTTCGATACCGCCCAAGGCAGCAAGATCCGCGGCGAAGACGGCCGCGAGTACCTGGACTTCTTCGCTGGCGCCGGCGCCCTGAACTATGGCCACAACGACCCGCGCATGCGCGATGCCTTGATCGCGTATCTGTCGTCCAACGGCGTGACCCATGCCCTCGACCTGCACACCACCACCAAGCGCCAGTTTCTCGAAGCGATCGAGCGCGACCTGTTCAAGCCACGCGGCTGGGACTATAAGGTGCAGTTCACCGGCCCGACCGGTGCCGACGCCGTCGAGGCGGCGTTGAAGCTGGCGCGCAAGGCGACGGGGCGTACCAGGATCGTCTCGTTCTACGGGGCTTACCACGGCATGACCGCCGGCGCCCTGGCCGTCACCGGCAACCGCACTCGCCGTGGCCCTGGGCTTTCCACCGACGTGGTGTTCGTGCCGTACGAAGACAGCCCCTACGGCGAATTCGACAGCATTGGCTTCCTCGAGCGCCTGGCCAGCGACCAGGGCAGCGGCTCGGAGCTGCCGGCGGCGGTGATCGTCGAGTCCGTGCAGATCCAGGCCGGCGTCTACCCGGCTTCCAACGAATGGCTGCAACGCTTGCGCAAGTGGACCAGCGATCACGGCGTGTTGCTCATCTGCGACGAAATCCAGGCCGGCTGCGGGCGCACCGGCGACTTCTTCGGCTTCGAGCGCTCCGGGGTGGTGCCGGACCTGATCACCTGCGCCAAATCGATCGGCGGCTTCGGCCTGCCGATGGCGATCGTGTTGATTCGCGCCGGGCTGGATGTGTGGCAACCGGGCGATCACATCGGCACCTTCCGCGGCAACCAACTGGCGTTCCTGACGGCCCAGATCGCGCTCGGCTATTGGCGCGACGAGTCGTTCCTGAAGCTGCTGGCATCCAACTGCGCGGCCATGGAGCGCGCGGTCGCCGGTTTCGCGGAAATTCCTGGCGTCGGCTCCGCGCGCTGTCGCGGCATGATCGCCGGCATCGACTTCGGCCGCGGCAAAGTCGCATTCGCCAAGGATGCCCAGCAGCGTGTGCTGCAGGCGGGTGTGCTGGTCGACCGCTGCGGCCCGAACGGCGAAATCATCAAGCTGATGCCACCGGTGAACACCCCGACCGACCAGCTCGAAGAAGGCCTGAAAGCCTTCGGCGAAGCGGTCGCGGCAGCGTTTAGCCAGTAACTGCACGGGCCTGCGGTGCGGCCTGTATCGATACAGCGCCGCATGCAGGCTCATCGCATGCAGTCGACAACCCGTCCGTGGCAGGAAATCACGCCAATGAGCAACGTCACTTCAACCATCCAGAATGACTTGGCTTCATTCATTCACCCCAACACCAACCTGGCGCAGCACCAGGAAATCGGCCCCCTCGTGATCGCCGGCGGCGACGGCGTGCGGGTCTTCGATGAGCAAGACAACGCCTACATCGAGGCGATGTCGGGCCTGTGGAGCGTTGCCTTGGGCTTCAGTCAAAAGCGCCTGGTCGACGCCGCCGTCGAGCAGTTCAGGCAACTGCCCTACTGCAAGGCAAACGCGTGGCGATCTGGAATCGATCACCCGGCAAGGCTGCGTCGCTCGTCGCCGCTGGCGCTCACCTGTGCGACAGCGTTGAAGCCGCGCTGGTTGCAAGCCCGGCCACGATCTTCGTGCTCCTGGACAACCACGCGACCCACGAGGTGCTCGGGATGCCAGGTGTGATGCATGCACTGGCCAACCGTACGATCGTCGATTACACCACCAACGCCCAGGACGAGGGACCGGCGCTTCAGGGCCTCGTCAATCGGGCGGGCGGCCACTACGTCAAAGGGATGATCGTGGCCTACCCGCGCAACGTCGGCCATCGCGAAAGCCACAGTATTCATACCGGCGATCGTGAGGCCTTCGAGCAGCACCGGTCGCTGGTTGAAGGGCTCGCCGGCCATACGGTGTTCCTTCCCTGGGGCGAAGCATTGGCCTTCGCGACCGTGCTCCACGCCCATGCGTTTGCCGCAATGGTTGCGTTCTTCGAGGCCGTGGGTGCGAGCGAGCGGTTTGGCCTGCCGGTTTCGAAGACAGCCAGGCTCCTGCTCGACACGTCACGCTTTTTCGTCGCCGACGCACTCGAGGAAGCGGCACGCCGGCTCGAAGCGCAGGATTTCGCAGGCGACCAGGCGAGGCTCGATGTACATGTAGATGCCTTCGCGCACATTGCCCAATCCCTGCATGCACAAGGGGCCTGGACGCCAGTGTTCGACGCGGTGTGCCAGGTCGCGCAGCGCGCGGCATCAATGGGCTATGGCGACCAGGACATCGCAGCCATCACCCAGTCATTCGCCCACGACAAAGCGTCCGGGCAATAACCGCGTTATACAGGCCTTTCGAATCGAACCTGACGACAACTACAATAAAATCGCTGGAGGATCATATGCGCCGATTTGGCTTTCTACTGGCCGTGTTGACGCTGGCCGTTTTCCTGAGTGCCCTGCTTGCTCCCAGGCCTTCTCTCGTCAACCGAGCGGCGGCGCAGCACATGGGGCATGCGATCAGCAGCATCGGGGAGATCTTCAGGGGTTACTGAGGAAAGAACCCGGCCGCTGGCACGCATCCGCCAGCGGCCGCAGGTGATCAATGATCGACCGCACCGCTGGCGCCAAGGCCGGTCTGGCCCCTAACGAACTGGTCGGCGAACGCCGCCCTTTCCGCCTTGGCTCGCGCAGTCCGGTCCAGCCGGGAAACGCCATACGCCACGGCAAACGCCAGCGGCATGGAGAACAGCGCAGGCTGGGTATAGGGGAACAACGGCTCGGCAAAGTGCAACACATCCACCCACACCAGCTTGGAAAACACCACGAAGCCCATGGCGCTGACCAACCCCACGTAGCCACCAGCCAACGCGCCGCGCGTGGTCAGCCCCGACCAGAACATCGACAGGAACAGCACCGGGAAGTTGGCCGACGCGGCGATGCCGAACGCCAGCGCGACCATGAAGGCCACGTTGATGTTTTCGAACACGATGCCCAGAGCTATCGCCACCAACCCAAGCCCGAGGGTGGCCAGCTTGGTCACCCGCAACTCCTGCGACTCGCTGGCCGCGCCCTTCATGATCACCCGCGCATAGAGGTCATGGGCGATGGCCGAAGCACCCGCAAGCGCCAGGCCTGACACCACGGCCAGGATGGTGGCAAAGGTCACGGCAGACAAAAAGCCCAGCAGCAGGTTGCCGCCAACCGCCTGGGCCAGGTGCATGACCACCATGTTGCCCCCGCCCAGCAGCTTGCCACCCACCTGCCCGCCTTCGAAGAACTGCGGCTGCTGGCTGACGATCACGATCGACGCCAGGCCCAGCAGGAAAATGACGTTGAAGAAATAGCCGATGAACCCGGTGGCGTAGAGCACCGACTTGCGCGCCTCACGGGCATCGCTGACGGTGAAGAAGCGCATCAGGATATGCGGCAGCCCGGCGGTGCCGAATACCAGCCCCAGGCTCAGCGACAGCGCGGTCAATGGGTCGGCCAGCAGACTGCCGGGCGCCAGCAGGCGCTCGCCCAGGGCATGGGTGCCCATGGCCTGGGTGACCAGCGTGTCATAGCTGAAGTCGAACTCGCGCAGCGCCAGGAACAGCACCAGCGAACCGCCTACCAGTAGCAGGAATGCCTTGATGATCTGCACCCAGGTGGTCGCCACCATGCCGCCGAAGGTTACATACAGCATCATCAGCGCGCCAACGATCACCAGGGCAATGTGGTAGTCCAGGCCGAACAGCAACCTGATCAACTGCCCGGCCCCGACCATCTGCGCCACCAGGTAGAAACACACCACTGTCAGCGAGCCGATGGCGGCCATGGTGCGCACCTTGCCTTGGTCGAGGCGGTAGGAGGTAATGTCGGCGAAGGTGAAGCGGCCCAGGTTGCGCAGCCGTTCGGTCATCAGCAGCAGCAACACCGGCCAGCCGGCGAAGAAGGCGATGAGGTAGATGTAGCCATCCATGCCGGAGGTGTAGATGAGCGCGGTAATCCCCAGCAACGTCGAGGCGGACATGTAGTCACCGGCCAGCGCCAGGCCGTTCTGCCAGCCCTGGATGCCACCACCTGCGCTGTAGAAGTCTGCCGTCGAGCGGGTACGACGCGCCGCCCACCAGGTGATGCACAAGGTGAACAGCACGAACACCATGAACATGCCGATGGCATGCAGGTTGAACGGCTGACGCGGGCCCGCGTCGAGCGCGGGCGAAGCCAGCAGCAGGCCAGAGTGCAGCAGCAGGGCCAGAGGCAATATTTTTTTCATGCGCCCTGCTCCTCTTCCAACCCGCGGAGTAACGCCTGGGTCAGGCGATCGAACTCGCCATTGGCCCGGTACACGTAGAACGCCGACAATGCACAGAAGAACACGAACAGGCAGGCGCCGGCGGCGACGCCGACGGTCATGTTCGATCCTTGGGTCAGGCGCCTGGCTATCAGTTCGGGCCAGAACGAAACCAACCCGATGTAGCCATAGAACGTGGCCAGGATCAGTACGAACAGGCTCAGGGTGAAACGGTTTCTGCGCGCCACCAGTTGCTGAAACCGGGCACTGGCGCGAACCCGCGCATATAACAGGCTGGACATGGGACACCTCGATCAATGTACTTGTTGTTATGGGGTGTGCAGGTGTTGCCGCTCAGTCAAGGCTCGGCGTTGGCGGTCTGCGCTTCCTGTTGCCGGGCCCACTCACGCAGGACGAACTTCTGTATTTTTCCAGTGGCGGTCTTGGGCAGGTCCACCAGCGACACATATCGCGGCGCCTTGAAGTGCGCCAGACGCTCACGGCACCAGTGGACCAGATCGTCCCCGGTGGCCAGCCCATCAGCGCGCAAGGTAACAAACGCATGGGGTGTCTCGCCCCAGCGCGAATCCGGGCGTGCCACCACCGCAGCCTCGACCACCTCGGGGTGCTGGTAGAGCACTTCCTCAATCTCCAGCGAGCTGATGTTCTCGCCGCCGGAAATGATGATGTCCTTGGCCCGGTCCTTGATTTCCACGTAGCCATCCGGGTGCAGCACGGCCAGGTCGCCCGTGTGCAGCCAGCCATTGGCCAATGCCGTCCGGGTGGCCTCACGGTTGTGCAAGTAGCCTTTCATCACGGTGTTACCGCGCACCACCAGCTCGCCGAGAGTAAGGCCATCGGCTGGAACCGGATGGCCGGTATCAGTATCCAGCACCGTGGCCTCCTCAAGCATCGGGTGAGCGACACCCTGGCGGCTCATGAACTGCGCCCGGGCCTCAAGCGGCAACTCGTCGACCCCCGGCTGCCACAGGCACAATGTGCTGGGGCCGTAGCTTTCGGTCATGCCATAGGCATGGGTGATATTGAAGCCACGCGCCTCCATAGCCGCGATGACGGCACTGGGCGGGGCGGCACCGCCAGTGATCACCGATACCGGCACCGGAGGGGCACTGGCATGCGCGGCGTGGATCAGCATCGACATCACCACCGGGGCGGCGCTCAGGTGAGTCACGGCATGCTCGGCGATTGCGGCGTTGATCGCATCAGGCTGGACCTTGCGCAGACACACGTGGGTGCCACCGGACAACGTCACCGCCCAGGTATGGCTCCAGCCGTTGCAGTGGAACATCGGCAAGGTCCACAGGTAGACGCTGCGCGGCCCCAACTGGAAGATCAGCGCCCCGGCGCAGGCGTTGAGGTAGGCGCCTCGGTGATGCAGCACCACGCCCTTGGGGTCCCCCGTGGTGCCGGAGGTGTAGTTGATGGCGATCGACTGCCATTCGTTCTGTGGCGCACTCAAGGGCCGCGCGGGGTCGCCCTGGGCAAGGAACGCTTCGTAGTCCAGGTCGTGGGCCAGGTCGGCGCGCTCGGCCTGATCATCGTCGATGCCCACCAGCAAAGGCGGCGCATCGAGCATGGCCAGCGCCTGGTTGGCCACGGCACCGAACTCACGATCGCAGATCAATACCTTGGCCGCGCAGTGACGCAGGATGAAGGCAATGCTGCGCGCCTCCAGGCGGATGTTGATGCACACCAGCACCGCCCCGGCACCGGGAACGCCATAGTGGGCCTCGAGCATTTCCGGGATGTTCGGCGCCAATATCGCCACCCGCTCGCCCGGCTGAACACCGACCCGCTCCAAGGCACTGGCCAGGGCGCGGCTGCGCTCATGCAACTGACGGTAGCTGTAGCGCCTTGCGCCATAGACCACCGCATCGCGTTGCGGGTACACCTGCGCGGCACGCTTGAGGAACGACAACGGCGACAGCGGGACATGGTTGGCTTCGTTGGGAGCAAGCTCGTGTTCGAGGGTTGGAACCATCATGGCAGACACCTCATCGACACTTTGCTCAGGTTTTGCACGCACATACCTACCTCCTGTTCTTGTTGTTATTGCGCCAGGGCGCGTTATAGGCTGCTGCACAGATGGCCGCCATCGACCACGATCTCAGCGCCGCTCATCGCCCGCCCAGCATCGCTGGCGAGCAGCAGCAAGGCGCCGTCCAGGTCCGACGGCACGCTGAAGCGTCGGCTGGGGATACGCGAACGCAACTTTTCACCGGCCTCGCTGGCCAGGAAGGCCTCGTTCAAATCAGTCATCACGTAGCCGGGCGCTAGGGCATTCACCCGGATGCCATGGCGCGCCAACTCCAGCGCCATGGCGCGGGTCAGGTGGGCCAAGCCGGCCTTGGCCGCCAGGTAAGGGCCGACGGCACCGGCCACACGGCAGGCGAGGATCGAGGTGACATTAATCAAGCTGCCCCCCTTCCCCGCCACCACCATGCGCCGGGCGCTTTCCTGGGCCACGGCCCAGGCGCCCTTCAGGTTGGTGTCGAGCACGTGGTCCCAGGTTTGATCATCGCAGGCCAGCAAAGGCTGGCTGTCGCTCACCCCCGCATTGTTGACAAGGACATCCAGCGGGCCGGCGGCATCGAGCACCCGGCAGATGTCCTCACGGCTGGTCACATCGAGGGCAAAGGCCCGCGCCCGCCCTCCAGCCACCTCGATGGCCTCCACCAACGCCCGCAGCGGCGCCTGGCGCCTGGAGGTCACCACCACCTCGGCGCCTGCAGCGGCCAGGGTCATAGCGAAGTGACGGCCCAGGCCGCTGGAGGCCCCGGTCACCAGGGCGCGACGCCCGTCAAGGGCGAACAGTCGGACAAGGTTCGGCTGCATTAGTGGACCTCCAGGCGCTGGTCGAGCAGCTTCTTCGCCAGGCTCATGCGGTGCACTTCGCTCGGACCGTCATAGATGCGGAACGGGCGAATGTCGCGGAAGATCCGCTCCACCACGGTGTCCCCGGTCACCCCGCGGCCACCCAATACCTGGACGCAACGATCGACCACCCGCCAAAGCGCCTCGGCGCTGATCACCTTGGCCATGCTCGAATCGACATTGGCGCGCCGGCCCTGGTCGAGCACCCAGGCGCAGTGCCAGACCGCCAGTCGCACCACGTGCAGGTCCATCATGTTGTCGGCGAGCATGAAGCCCACGCCCTGGTGCTCGCCCAGCGGCTTGCCGAAGGCGTCACGGGTGCGCGCATAGTCGCAGGCGATGTCGTGGGCGCGGCGCGCGGCACCGAGCCAGCGCATGCAATGAGTCAAGCGTGCGGGCGCCAGGCGCACCTGGGCATAACGGAAGCCCTTGCCGATCTCGCCGAGGACATCGCTCGCCGGGATACGCAGGTTGTCGAAACGCAGCTGCCCGTGACCACCGGTAAAACAGCTGTCCAGCGAGTCCAGCTGACGTTCATGGATGATGCCGTCGCGCTTCATGTCGGTCAGGAACATGGTCGCCGTGCCATCCTCCATGCGCGCCATGATGATGCCGAAGTCGGCGCCTTCGGCCCCGGTAATCAGCCACTTGCGGCCATTGATCAGGTAGTCGTCGCCATCGCGGGTGGCGGTGGTGCGCAGCATTGAGGGGTCCGAGCCGGAGCCGGGCGCGGGCTCCGTCATGGCGAAGCAGGAACGGGCATGGCCCTGGACCAGCGGGCGCAACCAGCGGTTTTTCTGCGCCTCGGTGGCGACCACGTCCATCAGGTGGATGTTGCCTTCGTCCGGGGCATGTATGTTCAGCGCCACCGGGCCCAGCGGCGAGTAGCCGGCCTCTTCGAAGACGATCGCCTTGGCCACGTGGCTCAGTTCCAGGCCGCCCATTTTGCGGCTGGCGTGGGGCGTCAGCAAGCCGGCGGCGCGGGCGCGGGCCACCAAATCCTGGCGCAGGGCATCGCTGGGGCCATGGCTGTCTTGACGAGGGTCGTTCTCGAACGGGATGACCTGTTCGGCGATGAAGTCTCGGGTCTTGGCCTGCAGGGCGAGCAGTTCGTCCGGGAGGGTGAAGTTCATGGCTGTCCTTGTGTGTTCTTGTCTATCGGAGGAATGGGTGGTCAATGCCGTTCAGGGCAAGGCCTTGGGGTTGCTGATCGCCAATCGGGCGAGGGTGACCTGGCGCAATGTCTCGACCAGCGTGTAACGGGGTTGCACGGCATCATGGCTGCCCTGGCGAATGGCGCAGGCGAGCTGACGGCGCAGGTCGGGCAAGGCCGCGGGCGCTTCGTCGACCAAGGCGGCCAGACGCGCCTGTTCCTGGTCCTCGGCATGGGCACCCAGGCGGCTTTCCCGGGCCGCTATGGCCATGGCATTGGCGATCATCAAGGCCGGGTAGCGCAGCTCGCCTGGCAGCACAGGCAACACCTGCTCCAGCAAGGTCTGACGGGCGATTTCGAGTAGTTCATGGGCGTGCGTTTGAGTCATGGCGCATCGGCTCCGGTCATGTTCAGGATGTCGAGTTCAAGCTCCGGCAGCATGCGCGCGGTCAGTGCCAGCTCAAGGGAAGGCTCTTCGCCTGACAGGTGGCGCTGCCCCTGCTGCAATGCGATCACCGCCCAGCGCAGCGTCGCCATGACCTGCCAGTAGTGCAGTTGTTGGGGCTCGATCCACAGTGGCGATACCTGGTGGTAGCCACGCAGGAAGTCCCCCAGCAGGCCGATGCCGCCGGCCTCCAGGTCAGGGCGCGTGAAACGCCAGCAGCGGGCGGTGAACCAGCCCAGGTCCTCGCACGGGTCGCCCCAGCCAGTGAACTCCCAGTCCAGCACCGCCTCCAGTCCCTGCTCGCTGGCCAGGTAGTTGCCCGTACGGTAGTCGCGATGCAGCAGGCACAGACGGCTTTCGCGTGGT
Source organism: Pseudomonas sp. NBRC 111130 (assembly GCF_001320485.1). Taxonomy (NCBI): domain Bacteria; kingdom Pseudomonadati; phylum Pseudomonadota; class Gammaproteobacteria; order Pseudomonadales; family Pseudomonadaceae; genus Pseudomonas; species Pseudomonas sp. NBRC 111130. The sequence goes on along the minus strand of NZ_BCBG01000013.1, from coordinate 13,263 downwards.
GCATGCAACTCGCACCAGCGCAGGCCCCACTCCAATACCGGATAGGCATCGTCCAAGGTGTCGAGGTAACGACGGTAGGCATCGACGCAAGCCAGGGCCGGCGAGCGTTTGGGCAGGGGCAGGAAGGCCAGCGCCGCGCTCGGCGGACGGATCTGATGCAGGCGCGCCAGGTTGGCGCCGAGCTGCTCCGCGAGCCGGGCCTGGCCCAAGGCTCCCGCCGCTGAACTGAGCCGCCGACCGGCAGCAACACCCGGCACATACTCCATCAGGAAGAACACCCGCCCGTTGACCTGCGTATCGCGACATAGCCAAAGCGGCCGCGGCACTTTCACGCCTGCCTGATGCGCCACCTGCAACACGGCGAACTCCTGCGCGCGGTCGAGGCTGGCGGGTAGCGCGGAAAGCGCATCGCTGCGCAGCACCCAACGCCGGTCGCCAGCCCACGGGCCGCCTTCGATCAGCAGGTCCAGCAGCCAGTTCTCCTGGATGGCGCCGCCGCTCAGGCGCTTGCGCGCCTGGATGACCACCCGCATTGCCGAGGCCTGCTCCCGGATGAACTCGGCCAGGCGGTGATCGTCAGTCATGGCCGCGAACGTATCGCTGGCCTGGGAAATCGTTGATGAACTGCTCATGGGTCTGTGGGCCCTGCCTTTGGTTTCTGGGGTGGCAGAACTCCAGGAGCAAGGCGTGGGCCAACTCTTCAATGATCATCTGAAGGCCGCATGCAGCCTGGGTTTCGACAACTTCTTGAGGGGCAAAGGGCATGTATCTCATTGCATATTTGCAACCTATTCATTCAGTATCGAAACATTTCAACCATGAACAGGTCTGCCCATGGACGCTCTCGCCTCCCAGGTTGTCGTGCTGATCAGCCACTTGCAGCGCCCCCAGCAACTCAGCCGGCTCGCCCACGTGGTGGGCGGGCTCACGGCGGATTACCCCGACACCCACATCAAAGTCCTCGACACCTCGGTGGCCGAGGCACTGCAGACCGCCCGCGAACTGGAACAGGCTGGCAAGGTGGATGTGTTCGTCTGCGCCGGCGCCACCGCCGCCTACCTGCGTAAACACCTCGCGCGCCCGGTGCTGGCGATGCGAGTTGGCAGCGGCGACCTGCTGCGGGCGCTGGGGCAGGCCCGCGAGCGCTCCTCCCAGGTGGCCGTGCTCAGCTACAACCACATCAACCACGACTTGCAAGCCATGGCCGCGCTTTTCACCGTCCAGGTCCACCAGGCCGCCTACACCTCCCTTGAAGAGGCTCGCCAGGCCGTCGATCAGGCGGTCCGGCTGGGCTGTCGCAGCATCATCGGCTCGTCGACGGTGGTGGAACTGGCAGAGCAGGCAGGGCTGCATGGCGTTTTATCGCTGAGCGAGGACACCGCGCGCAAGGCGCTGGAAGAAGCCCTGGGCATTCTCGACAGCCAGCGCATCGAGATCGCCAAGCGGCGGCATCTGAATGCCGTGCTGCAACATATTCCCGCCGGCGTGGCGGCGGTCGACAACCAGGGTGTGGTGCAATCGCTCAACCCGGCCCTTGCCCAACTACTTGAGTTGCCGGCCAGCGCCGCACTGGGCCGGCCGTTGCAACAGCTGTGCCCGGAACTGGACCTGCAGCAAGCGCTGCAGGAAGGCGTCGGCGAGGAAAACCGAGTGATCCGGCTGGGTTCGCACGCCGTGGTTAGCAACCTGTTGCCCATCCTGGAGAACGGCGAGCGCACCGGCCTGGTGCTCACCTGCCAGGACATCACCGCCGTGCAGCGCGCAGACCAACGCATCCGCTCCACCCGCCGCCCCGGCGCCTTCAACGCGCGCTACCGGCTCGAACAGCTCGATGGCAACAGCAAAGCCAACCGCGACATGCTGCAACTGGCCAAGCGCTTCGCCGCCAGCCATTCGACCATCTTGATCACCGGCGAAAGCGGCACTGGCAAGGAGTTGCTGGCCCAAGGCATCCACAACGAAAGCCCGCGCCGGCAAGGCCCCTTCGTCGCCATCAACTGCGCGGCGTTTCCCGAGTCGCTGCTGGAAAGTGAATTGTTCGGCTACGAGGAAGGCGCCTTCAGCGGCTCGCGCAAAGGTGGCAAGCCAGGCCTGTTCGAAGCGGCGCACCGCGGCACGCTGTTTCTCGACGAGATCGGCGACATGCCGGTGTCGCTGCAAACACGCCTGCTGCGCGTGCTGCAAGAGCGCGAAGTCCTGCGCCTGGGCAGCACCGAACCGATTGCCATCGACGTGCGCATCATTGCCGCCACCCACCAGGACCTGCGCAGCGCCATGGACGACGGCGATTTCCGTACCGACCTGTATTACCGGCTCAACATCCTGCGTCTGCAGACCACCCCGCTGCGAGAGCGCCCTGAGGACATTGCCCTGATCTGCCGGGGCATCAGCCAGCGCCTGCTCGTTCAGGGGCAACCACCGGGAGCTGCAGACATCCCCGCCGCGCTGCTGCCGTACCTTGAACGCTATGCCTGGCCGGGCAATGTCCGGGAACTGGAGAATGTGATCGAGCGCGCGATGCTCTCGGCACGCGAACTGCTTGAGGAATACCGCGTGAACGAGCAGTACCTGGCACGCGTGCTACCTGAACTGTGCGAAGGCCCTCCCCCTTCACCCGCCCGGAAAAAGTCGTCAGGCGAAACGGACCTGCACACCATCGGCAAGGTCGCGCAACTGCGCCATGTAAAGGAAACGTTGGAAAGCTGCCACGGCAACCTCGACGAAGCCGCCCGCCGTCTCGGCATCAGCCGCACAACCTTGTGGCGGCGCTTGCGATCTGCCAATTGAATGAAAGCCCCAATCCCATGTTCAATCCATGACGTCTGGTTGGACAGTCTCAAGGCCCGATACCGTCTAATCATCCGCCAACTGACTGGCTCGACGTACATCGCCGGGTTGCTAGCGATTTTGTTGTGGGGGGCGCTCAACCTGTTTAGTTACCTGGAGATACTCATTCTGCGAGCGCTTGCCCTCTATCAGATCCGACGACTATGCGCGGTGTACTGTATCGTCCGGCATTCTTGCTCAGTCGCCTCAGGACCATGCTGATGCAGTCGGAGCAGTCGGAGTAGGACAGTACGGCGCCCGGAGGTGCGTTTTCGCGATGTGCATGTTCAGCCGGTCTGGACGCGACTGATCGCTTTCGACCCAGGCTGTGTGAAAACGCCAGTAAGTACGTCGAGTAGCGAAAGAAGCTGGGGCCTCCTGTAAATTCAGCAGATCTAAATGCAGATCTACCTCAGTCGGGCACCAGGCGCGACCTGTGCTATTTGGGCCGCGGCAGCGGCCCCCAGGCACTCCGGCAGCAGCGTGACTTGCGTCCGGGCTTCACCTTCAATGAACCGTTTCATGATCGTCCCCGCCACGATCTCGACGATCAGAAGTTAGACAATCGCAGATGTTTTCACACAGCCTGGACCCAAAGCAGTCACATGGGTACGCGGCTACTATCCGGTCCTACGAAACAAGGGGCGATTCAAGCAATGCCACTATCTGTCCAGCAGTCGCTTTGGCAGATTGCGGATTCTGGCCTGTCACCAAGCGGCCATCGACGACCACATTCGAAGTGAATGGCAAGAGTGCTTTTTCGTAGCGTGCCCCACGACGTTTCATTTCTTGCTCAGAGTTATACGGGACCTTGCTCGCAACGCCCGCCAAGACTTCTACGATCCAGGCATAGCCAGTCAGACGACGCCCCTCTACCAGAAGACGACCATCAGACAGGCGAGTATTGAGCAGCCCGCAATACCCATGGCAAACCGAAGAAACGACGCCACCTTGCTCGTAGATCTCGCGAGTCAGTCGCTGCAAACCCTCGTCCTCAGGGAAGTCCCACATCACCGCATGACCGCCGGTAAAATAGATGGCGTCGAAGTCAGATGACACTAATCCTTGCGGACTTGAGGTGTTGGCAAGACGTGCCATTGCTGCTGGGTTGTTCAACCAGGCTTTGCCGGTACTATCGAGCAATGGCCACTTGAGCGAGCGAGGTTCTAGGGGGGATTCCCCACCCAGCGGGCTCACCAGCTGCTGTTCATACCCTCTGTCAGCGAACACATGCCAGGCATGCGTCAACTCACTCAACCACAGCCCTGTGGGATGACTTGGGTCACTGTAATGAGCAACGTTGGTAACGACGTGCAAGATGCGTTTGGTCATACCTGAATACCTGATCGTAGGTGGATGGGCCAAGCATCGCCTTCATGCGGGCGAGAAGTACTTTGTCATGAGCGCCGAATCCAGCGGCAGGCCATCAGGCCGCCGGATCGCATACCAAACCATCAAGCAAGGTCGTTAAGGCATCTTCAATGGCGTGGTCGCCGACCTTCGCCGGCACCAACCGGCTATCGATCGAAAGCAGGGTCAATCCATGAAGGTGCGCCCAGCTTGCGGTTGCCTGTCCCAAGGCAGAGCGGGCGCGAATGGTACCTTCCTCCTGACCTCGCTCCAGCACCTCGATCACCAGGTAGAAAGGTGCCTGAGCGCGGGGATCGACATGTATTTGCGCGGGGTCTCCCGCCTGCGTCGAGAACATCAGCCGGTACAAATCCGGATTATCCTCACCAAACGCCAAGTAGGCATAGGCCATTGCCTGCAAGCGCTCCGGTGCCGACATCGTTGCTCCCATCGAGTCTTGCATGGCCGCGTTCAATCGCTCGAAGCCTAGTAGCGCCAACTCGTACAGCAGCGCCCCCTTGTCTGGAAAATGACGATACGGAGCCGAGTGACTCACTTGGGCTCGCCGGGCTATTTCGCGCAGGGTGAATTGCCAGCCTTGCTGTTCCTTCAGGGTCGCCAAAGCAGTATCGATGATGGTGCGACGCAAATCGCCATGGTGGTAGGGCTTTGCTTCGCAAATTCCATCGGATGACATACGGCTGCTCCACTCATGTTGACAGTGAACACATTGTCTTCCTAAGATCCGCACAAATCAAGTTTACAGTGTCTACATTGCAATGACCTTGAGAGGTGCAAGATGACCGTCGCCGCAACATCCATCCCTGCTGTCGACGCCGCAACCACGCTGGAGCAACAACGTCATGCGTTTATCAATGACGGGCCACCCAGCGTTGCGCTGCGCAAAGCCAACCTGATCAAGTTGCGCGCGGCGGTGCTTGCCTACCGTCGCGAAATGGAGGAAGCGATCAGCGCCGATTTTGGCAACCGCTCAAGGCATGAGACAGATATCATGGAGCTGCTTGGCGTGGTCCAGTCCATCGATTACCTATTGCGGCACCTGCGCCGCTTCATGAAATCCGAGCGGCGCCACGTCGCGGCGTTTCACCGTAATGGCCGTGCTTATGTGGAGTACCAGCCTAAAGGCGTCATCGGCGTCATGGCTCCTTGGAACTACCCAATTGCGTTGACCTTCATTCCCCTGGCCACCGCACTAGCTGCTGGCAATCGAGTGATGATCAAACCCTCTGAACTGACGCCACGCACCAGTGAGCTGATTCAGCGCATTTTGGCGAGTAGTTTCGCCCCCGATGAGGTCGCGGTAATACTCGGCGGCCCTGAGATAGGCGCAAGCTTTAGCGCTCTACCCTTCGACCACCTATTGTTCACCGGTAGTACGCAGGTTGGCCGAATGGTAATGCGGGCGGCTAGCGACAATCTGGTGCCGCTGACGCTTGAACTGGGCGGCAAAAGTCCTGTGGTTGTGGCCCTGGGGCATGCCGGACGCAGCACCCTCGACAGCATCGTCTTTGGCAAACTCGCCAACGCTGGCCAGACGTGCGTGGCGCCGGACTATGCCTTGGTCCACGAGGATGATCTGGGTGAGTTCATCTCCCAGTATCGCGCTGCTGTCGCACGTAGTTATCCGCAAGGCCCAACCAGCCCAGACTACACCTCCATCGTCAGTGACAAGCATTACACGCGTTTGCAGTCACTGATCGAAGACGCCCGCACCAGGGGGGCCAAGATTATTGAGGCTGGCGTGACGCCGGAACGCGCCGTAGAGCGACCGCGGACACTTGCTCCGGTGCTGATCGTGGGGGCTGGTGACGATGCACTGGTCATGCGCGAAGAAATCTTCGGGCCCTTGCTACCCGTGCGTACCTACCGCTCCCTCGACGAAGCTATCGGCTTTATCAATGCCAGGCCACGTCCGCTAGCGCTCTACTACTTCGGCAATGTGGGGGCCGACAGCGAAGCGCTGCTCAAGTGCACAACCTCCGGCAACGTCGGCATCAACAACACCCTGATGCACGTCGCTGTGGACGACCTGCCGTTCGGCGGCGTGGGTCCCAGTGGAATGGGTGCTTACCACGGAATTGAGGGTTTTCGCTCGATGAGTCATGCCAAGGGCGTGTTCGTACAAGGTCGTTGGAACTTGCCAAGGCTGCTTCGGGCACCGTTCGGAAAGTTGGCTGATTTTGCCCTTGCCTTCACCCTTCGACCCCGCCCTTAACAGCACGCTCAGTAGCTCGAAAAGTAGTGATTGATACCTTGACATTAAAGTTAAGTTTAAAGTTAAGGTGCGTGTGTAAAGTCCACCTAGTTCGGCGCCAAGCGAGATGCCTGGTCGCATTCATCAATGCGTGATGCAATTCACCGGAGAGACTGAAAAGTGAAACTCGGAACCGTCGCCGCAGTGGCAAGTGCACTCCTGACGCCCTTAGCCAACTCCACCATGGCGGACACTACCGGCATCCCAAAGCATGCCGAAACCACGATGATAGATATCGCAGGCCACCAAGTACCCGTCGTCAAAGGCGGCTTGTATGACCGATACCGCTCCAACCCTCCCCTGTCGGTGATCCAGGCCGAAGCGCCAGGCATGGACCTCAGTTGGTTTAAAGGCCTGGAAAAGACCAGGGTCGACATGGGCTTCGAGTCGTACTCGCCAAACTTCTACTACAAAAACAGCCGGGTAACCGCCGTCTACACCGCCGACATCGATCGCCTGCGCGAGCTGATACCCGCCGAAGTGCTCGAACAGGTGCAACCCCTGCAGGTATGGCCAGGCCGCGGCCTTATAGCTTTCACGGCTTACACCTACGATTATTGCGACAACGACAGCTACAACGAAATTGCTTTGTCGATCATCACCAACAAACCAGGTAAGTCCAATCTCGGACCATTCAGCTTGATCGGACAATCCATGTCCAAGGACTTCTGGGGTTACGTGCTCAAATTGCCGGTGAACACCGAGCTTGCCCGTGTCCGCGGTGTAGTGGGCTACAACCTGCCGAAATGGCTGACAGAGATTAACCGCCGAGAGGATGCCGCGACCGTGTCCTATGACATCGTCGACGCGCAGACTGGCAATATCGATGTCGTCTTTAAGGCAAAAAAACTCGACGACATTTCCAGTGAATCCGGCTTGGTGACCAACAGCTTTACCAACCTCGACCATGCCGGCCAGTTGAGCTATGGCTATGCGACGTCTTGGCAGACCCGTCATGGCTCGAGCATGAGCGCTGACTCAGCGCGTCTGGTGCTCGGCGACGGTAGCCTGTCGACTTACATCCGCTCTTTGAAGCTGGGCAAGATGGTGAAATACGAATATGTGCCAGAGTTCCAGAGCGCACTCTATGCTCCAAAGCCGCTGGCAGCATTGAATAGCGGTGACTGAACGCTATATCCGCGCCGGCCATTGAGCCGGCGCTCTACTTCCCAACAGACGTTGGCATGCTTCATTTGGTTGGTGAAGCGCTCACCCTGTTCAAAGCGATCTCCTCGCGCAGACGGCCAAGCACACGTTGAGTGTTATCTACGCACAGCATGCCGTCTGGCTTACTTTCAATGCCGTCTATCACCATCAGCAACTGCTCCTTGTTGCGAGCCAAGCGCTGCTGTAACACCTCGATCTCCTCGACCTTGCGCTTCAATCCGGAAAGCAGTTGGTCATGACGCCAACCTTGCGAACTCGCCGGCAACAGGTGCCGGATTTCATCCAAGGTAAACCCTGCTGCCTGGGCGCTAGTGATCATCTCCAGTATCCAGACTGCATCATCTGAATAGTCGCGGTAGCCATTGGCCTTGCGCTCAACTGATTGAATCAGTCCGCTTGCCTCGTAAAAACGGATGCGCGAAGGGGCAAGGCCCGTGATTTTCGCAAGCTCTCCAATTCTCATACCACACCTTCACGGAAGTTCTGACCTTAAAGCTCACATTAACCCCGTGACCACTAAAGAGCCAACTTGATTACGGATCTACGATCCTAGGCCTCATCAAATCGGCCCAACCTATCATCCTGCGCCTACTCTGATCGGGTACGATAAGGACTTGACCTTAAGGTTTACTTTAAGCTTAAGGTAAGTGCCTGGGCTACGAGAACCTTGCCCTATCGCGCTCAAGGGCGGCAGCCACAGCGTCGCGGCCGGCACAAGCATCGGGCCATCATCATCGCAGTTAGTAGAGAGAAGCCTTCTACTGAGGTTTCCAGGAGACCAAATGCAAACCGTTTTAGGCGCAACTGGCCAGATAGCCATAGAGCTGGCACGGGAACTGAACCGGACATTTACCGAAGATATCAGGCTGGTCAGTCGTAATCCGCGCAAAGTCAGCGACTCTGACACGCTGGTTGCAGCTGACTTACTCGACGCTAGCCAGGCAGCCAAGGCTGTCAAGGGTAGCAGCATAGTTTATTTCACAGCCGGACTTCCGCCAGATACACAGCTCTGGGAAACACAGTTTCCAGTGATGCTGCGGAACGCTCTTGATGCGGCTCGCGCATCCGATGCCAGCTTCGTCTATTTCGACAACACGTATATGTATCCGCAGGATGATCGTGTACTGACGGAGAGCACGCCCTTCGAACCGGTCGGTCGTAAAGGGCAGGTTCGTGCGCAAATGGCATCGATGGTGTTGCAGGAGATGGAGCGAGGCGACATTCCTGTCGTCATAGGGCGAGCTCCGGAATTTTATGGGCCAGGCAAGACGCAAAGCATTACTAACACCTTGGTTATCGACAACCTAAAGGCCGGCAAGACACCTCGGGTCCCCGTGCGGGACGATACTCGGCGAACCCTCATCTGGACTCCGGATGCAAGTCGGGCACTGGCAGCTCTGGGGAATACAACAGATGCATACGGGCAAACCTGGCACCTTCCTTGCGACGACGAACGGCTGACCTACAAGCAATTTGTCACGCTCGCTGCTCAGATTTTTGGCAAGGACGTTACTTATAAAGTTCTAGGTAAATTGACCCTGACAGCTGTAGGCCTGATATCTAAGCAAGTTCGTGAGCTGCGAGAGCTGCTGCCACGGTACGAGCACGACAACCTGTTCGACTCCTCGAAGTACAAGCAGCGTTTTCCCGATTTCAAAGTCACGACCTACCGTCAAGGGCTCACCCAAATCTTGGATGAGCTTGGTAGCAGTTGAGACGGACTTCCAGTCCGCCTTGGCTGTGGCATTCTGAGCTAGCTGATCTGGAGAGGACTCGATTCCGGCAGCTGGCTTACCAACATTGAGCCAACCAGTTTGGCGGGTGTGTAGGTGCCAGGCACGGATTTAGACTTCATCAGATACTCCACGACCGCCAGTGAGCCAGTAATCGTCAAACTGTAGCCATTTGCAGTGCGGATTCTGGCGGTCTTCTTTTGTCCGCGCGCGTTCACAACCTCACCCCAGACGAAAGTAGGCTGAAGGGCACGCTTTTCCTCGCTAGGCCCTTTCACTGTTCTGGCGATACGCGCCTTGATCAACCTTTGCACCCAGGCTAATCCAAGCAGCGGCCGGAAATAGTTAGCGCGTTTGGCGTTGGTGATCATGCTTGGTGAGCCCGGAATGAAGACTTCAATGTTGGGAATTCCGGTGGTGTGGTAAGCGGTGGATACATCGCCCCATGGGATAGTCATGGCATCTTTCTCACCGTCGCCAAAGTCTATCCTGCGCACCTTGTAGGCTAGTGGCACACTTACGATTCTGCCGTCGCGGCGCACTTTACCGCCTTGCGCCAAGCCTTCGACCGAGGTCTTCGCAGTTCCTGGAGAGAATCCCGATCGAGAGTCAAAGCCTAGCGATAGGTGCGTAGCGTCGGGAAGCGCAGCTTTCAACGCGGCTGCGACGCAGTCGGTCGGGATCACGTCAAAGCCCACGCCAGGACAAAGTATGACACCGGCTTGCTCGGCTCGCTTGCTTAACGATTGTGCCAACTCGAATACGGCAATCTCTCCTGTAATGTCGAGATAGTGGGCGCCAGAGCGCAAGCAGGCATCCATCATTGGTGCCGCAGTGGCCGAGAATGGGCCGGCACAGTTCAGAACTAGCGACTGGCCTTGGATCTGATCAGCCAGCAATGAAGCATCACTAAGCCCGAATGCACAAAACTCCAAGCCCAATTCATTGGCAAGCGCTTGAATGCTTTCCCGGTTACGTCCGGCCACAATGGGCCTAAAGCCTCGGCGTACGGCCTCGCGAGCAATGAGCTCCCCCGTATAACCGTTAGCGCCGTAGATCATCCAGCGCATCTCAGCTGGCGTATTGATTTTTGATCCCATGCCATCGTTTTCCTGATTCGTTCATACCAAAAGCTTAGTAGCTGACCATCACCAAGAAACTTGTTCCTCACATCTCGATCTCCGTCTCGGTCTACTCGCCAAAACCTGTACGGTGACCATCCTGCGGATGGCCGCTCTATCGGCTAGAGGCGAGCGATGAAGCACTGTCGCATAGCGACGGATTGCAGGTGTCAGCGGTCCCGGGAGCGTAACGTTCAAGCAAACTTCAATGTTAATCGAAGTTTTCCACCCGAGTCAGTGATGATGCTCAAACGCTTTGATCTTTTTCTGCGGCGACTGTCTGCTGCAGCCGTCCATTCATCTGTACCGAAGGGGCAGCATTTCGAGCTGGCCTATCCTCACTCTGATCTTCAAGGCTTGACCTTAAAGCCGACTTTAACCTTACAGTGACCAAAGGACGAATACTCTGATTGACCAAGGAAGGCTCCCTGAAGATTGACACCGTTCAGGGGCATGGGAGGAGTAGGTGGTCACGCACCAGAAGGCTTAGCAAGCAGCATGAGCCTCAGATCACCGAAAAAAGAAGGAGCAATACTCGCGTAACAAGCGGTGATGGCTGCTATGCGGCGTTCACCGAACTCCACCGAATTTAGGAGACGCAAACATGGGATACGTCACGACAAAGGACGGAGTTGAAATCTTCTACAAAGACTGGGGGCCCAAGGATGCCCAGGTAATCCATTTCCATCATGGCTGGCCGCTCAGCGCTGATGACTGGGACGCCCAGATGCTGTTCTTCCTCGCCAAAGGCTTCAGGGTCGTGGCCCACGATCGACGGGGTCATGGACGCTCAAGCCAAGTGTGGGACGGTCACGACATGGACCACTATGCCGACGATGTGGCTGCGGTGGTCAATCATCTCGGTACTCAAGGAGCCATTCATGTCGGTCACTCCACCGGTGGCGGGGAAGTGGTGCATTACATTGCCCGTCATGGTGAAGACCGCGTTCTCAAGGCTGCCATCATCAGCGCTGTACCACCACTGATGGTGAAAACTGATAGCAATCCGGGTGGTTTGCCCAAGCAGGTTTTCGACGATCTCCAAGCCCAGCTCAAGGCCAATCGCGCGCAGTTTTACTATGACGTGCCGGCGGGACCCTTCTATGGCTACAACCGTCCAGGTGCGAAGCCCTCGGAAGGTGTCATTTGGAACTGGTGGCGCCAAGGCATGATGGGATGTGCCCAAGCTCATTACGACGGAATCGTCGCATTCTCGCAAACGGACTTCACCGCAGATCTGAAAAAAATCACCATCCCGGTATTGGTTATGCATGGTGATGACGATCAGATTGTTCCATACGAGGATGCTGGCGTTCTTTCTGCAAAGCTGCTTCAGAATAGCACGCTGAAAATTTACCCTGGGTATCCACATGGGATGCCAACCACTGAAGCCGATACAATCAACGCCGATCTCCTTGCCTTTATTCGAGGCTGATTAGCCATAGGAGCCAGGTCTTTATCCTGGCTCCTTTTTGGCCATTTTGACCTACGTCGACTTCCTCGTGTTAAAGCGAACTGTGGACATATCGGAATTTCCATGCCGCATTATTTTATGCTGAGATTCAGAGTATGAACCCTACCAAACTTCCATCACATATGATTGCTATCGAAATCAGCCAGCCTGGAGGACCAGATATGCTGGTACCTACCACGCGGCCGATTCCTTGCCCGAAGGAGCAGGAGATACTGATCAAGGTGCATGCTGCAGGCGTTAATGGGCCTGACGTACTTCAGCGAAAAGGGCTATATGATCCACCGCCTGGCGCCTCCGACATTCCCGGGCTAGAGGTTTCGGGCGAAGTAGTAGCCATGGGTTCCAAGGTAACTAATTTCGTCATTGGCGACAAAGTCATGGCCCTGGTACCTGGCGGAGGCTATGCCCAATACGCTGCCGCTGATGAGCGTACAACACTGCATCTGCCTGCAGGTTTGAGTTTGGAAGAGGCGGCGGCGCTGCCGGAAACTTTCATGACTGTCTGGACCAATCTGTTTCAGCGGGGGCAATTGAAAGCAGGTGAGTCGGTGCTGATCCACGGTGGTGCCTCTGGAATTGGTACAACTGCGACCATGCTTGCTAAAGCATTCGGAGCCTCGAAAATCTTCACCACGGTTAAGAACCAGGAGCAACAAGCTATCAGCCGTGAACTTGGCTCCCATCACCCTATAAATTATACAGAGCAGGATTTTGTAAATGAGGTCTTGCTGGAAACCGAAGGCCGGGGCGTCGACATTGTTGTAGATATCATCGGGGGTGACTACGTTGATCGGAATTTCCAAGTAGCAGCGATGAATGGCCGCATCGTCCAGATCGGACTAATAAAAGGTCCCTCGGCGACTGTAAATTACTTCCAGCTTCTTGTGAAACGCCTTACTCACATTGGTTCTACCTTGCGATCGCGCACTCATGATGAGAAAAAGTTAATTATCGACGAACTTGAAAGCCAAGTTTGGCCGTATATCATTAATGGTCAAATTAAGCCCCGGCTTTGCAAAGCGTTTAGTTTGACTGAAGCACGTGCAGCACACAAATTCATGGAAGATGGGCAACACATCGGAAAAATCATTCTTCTTACCTAGTGTCGACTTCCCCCAAGACTGTTTTCGACGTTTAACGCACGCCCTAGGCTCTGTACGAAATCCCGAGAAACCTAATCGTCGCTCCTTTAGCGCTGAGATTTTGTAGAGTCACGCGCCATTAACGGAAAGGAATTCTGTGATGGCAAGGCGCTACGAACTCACGGACGAGGCCTGGGATGTGGTCTCCGATCTCTTCATCGAAACCCATGGCCGT